>JAFRCZ010000269.1 GCA_017404125.1 Methanobrevibacter sp. | reverse complement strand
GGAAAATTATTAGAAGTGAATAATTTATCAATATCTTTTACACAATATGTCCAAGGATTGAATAGGCACGATTTAAAGGTAATATCAGATTTATCCCTTGATATTGATGAAAATGAAATCGTTGCGGTATTAGGTTCAAGCGGGTCTGGTAAAAGTCTTTTAGCTCACACAATCTTAGGTATTTTGCCTTATAATGCTCATGTAACCGGAGAAGTCAAATATAAGGGACAGGTTTTAGATCAAGAGATGAAAGAAAAGATTAGGGGTAAGGAAATTTGTTTAATACCTCAATCTGTAAATTTCCTGGACCCTCTTATGAAAGTATCCGAGCAAGCTATTGGTGAATGTAAGGATAAAGCAGAGCATAAAGAGAGAAAAATAAGACAAAGGGAAGTGTTCAGCAAATATGGATTAGATGAAAGCGTAGATGACTTGTATCCTTTCGAGCTCTCTGGTGGTATGGCAAGGAAAGTATTGCTGTCTACAGCCTTATTGAATGATCCTGATTTATTGATTGCAGATGAGCCAACACCAGGTCTTGACGTGAAAAGTGTTGAAGAAACAATCCAGGATATAAAGAATTTAAAGGAACAAGGCAAAGGTGTTCTATTAATCACACACGAGATTGATGTTGCTTTAAAGACTGCAGATAGGATTGCAATATTCTATTCAGGTTATGTTATTGAAATCAATAAGGTGGAAAACTTTAAAAACTCAGATAATTTATTGCATCCATATACTAAAGCTTTAGTCGATGCATTGCCAAAGAACGGATTTAAATTAACTGAAGGTGTTCAGCCATTGGAAGAGGTTCCTGGGTGCCCGTATTATGAAAACTGTCCAATACGATTGGATAAATGTCAGAATACCAAACCTGAACTTATTGAACATGATGGTGTGATGATTAGATGCTTCAATTTTGATAAAGCTTTTTCTGAGGAAGTGTCTGAGGAAGTGTCTGAGGAAGTGGTTGATGAATCTGTTGAGGAGATTGTTTCTGAGGAAGTTAATGAAGAGGAGGCTAATGATGAATCTTAAAGCAGAAAATATTTCTTTTTCATACAATAAAAAAAGACACATATTAAAGGATGTCTCATTATCTCTTGAGAGCAATCAGGTAATTGGTTTAATTGGAGATAGTGGTAGCGGTAAAAGCACACTATGTAAAATTATCGCTGGTTACATTACCAATTATACTGGAGAAGTAACTATTGATGGAAAGGAAGTGCCTAGAAAAGATTTTGATCCTATTCAATTAATCTTCCAACATCCAGAAAAGACTATGAACCCTAAATGGAAGATGGAAAAGGTATTGAGAGAATCATGGATTCCTCCACAAGATTTGAAAGACACTTTTGGTCTTAAGGACAATTGGCTGACTCGTTGGCCTAGTGAGCTTTCCGGCGGGGAATTACAGCGTTTCAGTATATTGAGGGCACTGAATCCACAAACAAAATTTATCATTGCAGATGAAATAAGTACCATGCTTGATGCAGTAACCCAAGTGCAGATATGGGAAGCGCTTTTAAAGCATTGTAAAGCCAATAATATTGGTATTTTAGCTGTAAGTCACGATAAAGACTTGCTTGATGTTGTTTGTGATGATATTTTGTATTTCAATGAGATAAATCATCTTTAAGAAAAAACTATAATTTTGCTGTTTTAGCAAATATAGTTTTTTTATTTATTTTTTAATTTATCTTCTTTCCTTTTTTTAATTTTCATTTCTTAGTTTCTAATTAACCTATTTTTTGAACTTTTTTATTTCCATTTTTCAAATTTCTAAAAGTATAAAACTAATAAATGTATTAAATAATATTAGTTAAAACAATTGTTAAAATTATTTTTTGGAGAAATATTATGAAAGTCTTATTAATTAATGGAAGTCCACATAAGGAAGGATGTACCTTTACTGCATTGACTGAAATCAAAAATCAATTTGAAAAAGAAGGAATTGACAGTGAAATATTCTGGATTGGAAACAAACCAGTCAGAGGGTGCATAGCTTGCCTTAAATGTGGCCATGGCAATGGCAAATGTGCTTTTGACGATGATCCTGCTAATGAAATAGCTGAAAAGATTATTGAATCTGATGGTTTGATCGTAGGATCTCCAGTTTATTATGCTGGGCCTAATGGTGCATTATGCGCTATACTTGATAGGGTTTTCTATTCATCAGGTGCCGATTTTGCATTTAAACCTGCCGCATCAATAGTAAGCTGCCGCAGAGGCGGTGCAAGTGCAAGCTTTGACAGATTAAACAAATACTTCACAATTTCAAACATGCCTATTGTCGCATCCCAATATTGGAATATGGTTCATGGAAATACTCCTGAAGAAGTTAAACAGGATTTGGAAGGACTTCAAACCATGAGAACATTAGCTACTAATATGGCATGGATTTTAAAATCAATTGATAAGAATAATTTGCCGGAACATGAAGATAAACTTAAAACCAATTTTATTAGATAATTTGAAATATTTTAAGTGATATTTTCCTAAAAAAACAAAAATAGACAATATATTTATATTAATTGAAGAAGAAATATTATTATTGTAAAAATTTTTAAATAAAATTTAAATTATGCTAATTGATTGTTTAAAAAATTTAGGAGTAATTTTATGGATACAGGGAATAAAATAATTGTTATTTTACTTATCTTAATTGCTATTGCTTCACTTGTCTGTGGATTCCTTTTCATTTCCAATAGTTTAACAAACACAGATGATTCAAGCATGGAAGAGAATGTTACCAATGTAACCAATTCATCAATAAATGATACTGAAAATTTAACCAACATCACTGAAGATGTTGACACTAGCGTTGATAGTGGTTCTGTAAGTTCTTCTAGCGGCACTAGCTATAGTTCTGGTTCTTCTAGTGGTACTCGCTATTCTGGCTCCGGCAGTTCTTCATATTCTGGAAGCGGATCTTATAGTGGTTCAAATGATTCTGGTTCTGGAAGTTCTGATTCTGGTTCTGGTTCCGGAGGTTCTGGTGATGGTGGATCTGATTCTGGTTCTTCCAGCGGATCTACAGATTCAGAATAACTTTAATTTAATTTAAATAAACACTTTTTTTATTTTTTATAATTTTTTCTATTTTTTCCATTATTTTTTAGAGTATTTTTTACGGTTTTTTTTTTTAAGCATTTTTTAGTTAATTTTGAGGGGTTTTCTTATAATTTTTTAAACTTAATCAAGTTATTTAAAAAGATTTTTCTATTTCTATTTTAAGCCATTTATTTTTTATTCTAAGAGTGAATTGTTCTTTATTCATCAAAAAAACAGATATTTATTTT
>JAFRCZ010000268.1 GCA_017404125.1 Methanobrevibacter sp. | reverse complement strand
TTTGTTTTCCAATTGCATAACCTGATTCCTAACTTGTCTGTTTTTGACAATGTCCAGATCCCACTGCTTCCTACTGGAATGTCAAATAAGGAGATGAAGGAAAAAGCAAGTGAAATCATCCGCGCTGTAGGTTTGGAGGATAAGAAAAAGCAAAGGCCTAATAAGTTGTCTGGTGGTCAACGTCAAAGGGTAGCTATTGCAAGGGCATTGGTGAATAACCCGTCTATAATTTTAGCAGACGAACCAACTGGTTCTCTTGATTCAAAGACAGGAGAAATGATATTGAATCTGCTTATGGAAATGCATGAGCGTTATAATGTGACTTTGATTATAGTTACTCATGACAATGGTGTTGCCGCTTTGGCAGAAAGAACCATAAAGATTAAGGATGGTCAAGTGATAGAGGATAAATACAATTACTAGTATTTTTCTCGCTTTTTATTTTTTTAACATTTTATTTTTCTAAGAGGTAATCGTGATTATTATGAAGGATATATTTGATGAATGTAGTTTAGGGGATTTAAAGCTAAAAAGTCGTATTGTAAGAACTGGAACTTGGGAAAGACAAACTGAAGATGGTGGATTCTTAAAGAGTGAAGTCTTTGACAGATATGAAAAGATGGCTAAAAGCGGTGTAGGATTGATCAATTCAGAAATGTTTGTATTTGATCCAAGAGACAGATTTGCCGAATACTGCAATAATGTGAATTATAGAGGTTTTGTAAAGGACTATAAGGAAATTACAGACATCTGCCATAATCATGATGTGCCGGTTCTTGGCCAATTGGCTTTCTTTTATTATAATGATGGTCTGAATCAAAAGGTTGAAGCAAATGACATTAGCTTGGAAGGAATTAGACGTCTTCAGGCAGATGTTATCATGGCAGCTAAGAAGTTCTCATTTGCAGGCTTTGATGGAATGCAAATAGACATTGGAAACAATTTTTATCTTGCTAAATTCATAAATCCTTATTTCAATCAAAGAAAAGACCAATACGGAGGCAATACAGAAAACCGTGTTAGAATCTGTTCAGAGATAATCAAGGTTCTAAAAAAGACTATGGATTTCCATGTCAGCTGCAGAATAAATCCTTGGGATGTTAGGAAAAATGGAATGACTCCTGAAGAAAGTATCAAGGTTGCAAAGGAACTTGAAAAGGCAGGTGCTGACAGCATTCAATTGACTGCAAGGACAATATCCTATCTTTATGATGGCAATGATAGAAATCCGTTCCTTGTGTATGTGGATAAGTTAATAGATGAAGTTGATGTTCCAATCATTTTAGGCGGTTCTATGAGGGATATGAAATCAATGAATGATGTTTTAAATGATTCAAAAGTTGAATTCTTATCCATGTCCAAGCCATTTGTAGCACAGCCGGACTTTTTAGCTGATTGGAAAGCGAATGGGGATGGAGTTTCAATTTGCCAAAGCTGCAATAACTGTTACTCCAAGAAAGAGAGCACTTGTTTTAAATTTAAATAATCTGTTTTTTCTCTTTTCCTTTTTATTTTTTTTCAGTTATTTTTACTTTTTATAGCTATTTTTCTATATTTTTTTTAAAAAATTATTTAAGTATTCTAAAGCAAACTATATTTTATGCAATTAAAAAAGATTTTAAGATATGTCATTTATTTGTTTTCACTATTTCTCATATCTTTAGGTGCAGCCATATCAATCAAGGCAAACTTAGGAACCTCTCCTATCATTTGTCTTCCGTATGTTTCAAGTCTTATATTGAAAATGAGTGTTGGAACCGTTTGTTTGATATTTAATGTAATTTTTATAGCTGTACAGATAATTCTTTTAAGGGGCGATTTTGAAAGAAGGCAGTATTTGCAGATAGTTGTAGGGACAATCTTCTCCCTTTCCATAGACTTTTCAATGATGCTGGTAAGCTTTTTAAATCCTGCAGACTATTTAAGTCAATTTGCAACACTTCTCTTAAGCTGTCTTGTAGTGGCATTTGGTGTTTTGCTGGAGGTCCAAACGGAAGTGGTTTATCTTCCTCCTGATGGAATTATAGTAGCTATTTCAAAGGTTTTAAAAAAAGAGTTTCCAAAGGTAAAGCCTTTCTTTGACACAAGTCTGGTTCTAACAGCAGCGATTTTGTCTGTAGTATTTTTAGGCTACCTGGCTGGAGTCCGTGAAGGAACCATCATCTCAGCTCTAATCATTGGACCTATAGTAAAGGTTCTTCAAAACCATTTCAATCCCTATGTTGAGGCTTTGATTAGCTAATATTATAATCCCGTTTTA
>JAFRCZ010000267.1 GCA_017404125.1 Methanobrevibacter sp. | reverse complement strand
TTTTTTATAATAAAACCTAGGCAATTTCTAAACGGATACTATAGATTTTCCAATACTTTTGGAGTTTCAAACAAACAGGCTATCACTGCGGATACCAACATCAATGGAATTAGGTTGATTGGGAATATAATCATCATCAATAGTACAACTGCAATTGGCTTTTTCAATATGCTCGCCATGAAAGCTGTTGTTACAATTGACATTGAAAGTACAGGATCCATATTCATGAGGATGCTCATTGCATATCCCATTGCAGTTCCTGAAAATATCATTGGGAAAAAATGTCCTCCCTTAAGACCTGTTTCAATGCAGACATTTGTCAGAATTATCTTTATTATGCTTGTTAATATTAAGACAATTAAACCTAACTGTGCACCAGTGCCCAATAAGAGATATATCTGCTCTTCTCCTGAAAACATTGTAAGTGGGAGTACTGTTCCTATAATACCAAGTAGCAATCCACCAACGCATCCTTTTACTATAAAATTATTTTCCAGATTTTTGAATATCAGTTTAACCAGTTTATGGCTAATGAAATAGACATAGGAAAGCGCTATCCCTATGGCCATTAATATTGTCACATAGAAGTAATTTATGTTTGATAAGGCAGCTGTTCCAATTGAATGCAATCCTGAATGAGTATGGGTTAAATGATTCAGAAAGATGAATATTCCAAAAGAGCTTAATATTGCTACAAAATATAAGATATTCTTGGATGTTTTTGGAAGTTTGCTTTCCTTTTCATTTTCAATTGGCTCTACAAAACCAAAGAGAGGTGATGCAAATATTGTTCCCAAGGCTGCTGTAATACCAATATGAGCCAATTCCTCAAGTTCATTATTAAAAATCTTTAATTTATCCCCCGCCCAAGTGCACAATCCTGCAATAATGCCTGTTAATCCTGCTTCAGGCCCAACGCTGGCACCCAATATCAAAGGCAATAGGGCAGATACGATGGATGTGAGAATATTATTGTATGAGTATCTGTAATCTTTTTTAACTGTCTTTATCACTTCATTCAATTCCTCAGGGGCATCCCCGTATTTGCTTTTCCACAGCCCAATCAATAGCCCACCTATTAAACAGACTGCAATGGTATAATATTTGAAATTTATTAATCCCGGCAAGTATTCCCAGAAGAAATTAATTCCAAGATTCATAAATCTTATAAAACACCAAATGATTGATCCGGCTATAACACCAACAATTACAGTATATAATGTTAACAGCATATTCCTTTTTAATTCAACCAAAAAAGATTCCCCTGACAATTTTTAATTCAAATATATAATTTAATCAATGATTAAAGATATCTTTATTTAATATAATACTTATATTTTGACAGTGAAAATGGAAAAAAATTAAAAATTATCCTAAAAAATAACTAAAATAACTAAATAATTAACTAATAAATAATCAAATGAATAAAAAAATAGCAAAAAGAATAGAAAATAATAATGAAAAAATCAAAAAAATAAGAAAAGTTATCACAATAAGTGATAACTAGAGTACAGTTGCAACAAGGAAGTAGAGAACTGAAGTAACGGAAGGTACGGTAAGGTTATCAATACCACCATAACTGATAGCTTCACAAAGGGTTGCAATTGCAGAAATAATCAATATGTACCAAAAGTTAAGCTCTGGGAGAGTGTATCCGATTGCACTGTAGAATACCCATACGAATACTGAAAGCACTGCAGTTACAGAAAGCATTGCAAGGGAGCCTGCTACAGATTTTTCTCCACCGAATACATGATATTTGATTCTTCCCCATTTAGCACCAACAAGAGCTGCAAAACCGTCACCATATACCAATGGAACGATTGCTAAAGCTACAATCCAAAGCAAGTTGGAATCAATCATTATTGGATAGATCAAGAGAAGGATTGACCAAATCAATGCATAGAAGAAGAGCCCTAATGCATGACCTGATTCGGTAACGCTGTTCTTGATTGTAATTGGTGAATATTCTGTAAGGAAGAATAAAGCCACTGTAACTGGCAAGGTAATGAATAAAAGCATGATCCATGGATCTGAGAAGAATGGCATAGCAAATATCATATTTCCTACCATAATGTGCAAGAACTTACGAGACACTTCTGGTTTACTCTTTAAGACTTTCTCCGCTAGGAAGAAAACCACATCTACATAAGCATAAACAATAATTAATGCTATTACATCTGTCCACAACATAA
>JAFRCZ010000266.1 GCA_017404125.1 Methanobrevibacter sp. | reverse complement strand
TTCACCAATCATCCAAATGAATAAATATATAATTCTATTATATCCTTGAATGTACTTAATTATTATTATAATTTACAAGTATATAAATATTTCTACTTTATACGAACAATATCAAACTATACAAATGAACATCAAATTATTGAATACAATAATGTACAGAATTATACATTAAGGTTAAAAATTACAAAAGATTATAATATAAAAAACATAAAATAATATATGAAAATAAAATTAAAATTAATTAAAAAATTAATTCATAAAAATTAATTTTAAAAGTTAATTAATAAAAATTGATTACTATAAATTTAAGGATTCTGTAAATAATGATAAAAATAGCAAGAATAGATGGAGACGGCATAGGAAAGGAAGTCACAGAAGCGGGAGTGGCTGTCTTGGAATCATTAGATTTGAATTTTGATTTTATAGAGGCAGAAGCAGGCAGGGAATGTTTCGATAAAAACGGAACCACAATACCTGAAGAGACAATCAAAACAGCTCGAAATGCAAAAGCTACCCTTTTTGGAGCAATCACTTCAACTCCTGGCCAAAAAAGCCCTATCATTACACTTAGACAAGAACTGGATACATACGCAAACTTAAGGCCTATCAAATCATTTAAAGGAATAGATTGCTTGTTTGATGACTTGGACTTTCTTATAGTAAGAGAGAATACCGAAGGACTGTATTCAGGCAATGAAACAATAGATGATAACAAGGATAAGGCAATAGCTCAAAGGGTAATCACCAAAAAGGCAAGCGAAAGAATATCAAGGCTTGCATTTGAGCAAGCTATAAAACTCGAAAAGGAATCTGTTACCTGTGTACATAAGGCAAATGTATTGAAAAAGACTGATGGAGTATTCAAGGAGTCTTTCTATAAGGTTGCTAAGGATTATCCAATGATTAAGACCAATGATTACTATGTAGATGCAACTGCAATGTACCTTTTAACAAAGCCACAGGAATTTGATGTTATAGTGACATCCAACCTTTTTGGAGACATATTGTCCGATGCTTCAGCAGGGCTTGTCGGCGGATTGGGACTTGCCCCATCTGGAAACATTGGAGACAAGCATGGATTGTTTGAGCCTGTACACGGATCTGCACCGGACATTGCAGGAAGAAACATTTCAAACCCAATAGCTATGATACTCTCTGTTTCAATGATGCTTGAATACTTAAATGAAAACTATTGGGCAGAAAAAGTTAAAATGGCTTGTGAAAACGTCTTGGAAAAAGGAAAAGTGAAAACACCTGATTTAGGCGGAAAAGATAAGACAATGGACATTGCAAATGAAGTTATTAAGGAAATCAAGAATTTATGTTAGTTTATTTCTTAAAAATTCTTAAAAAAAATAAAATTAATTTTTCAAATAATGATTATGAATTATAGTAAAGAGGCAAAACATGTTAAATATAACCACATTTTTAGATGCTAATGCACGCAGACTAGACAAGGATGTTTATTATTGTCCAAGCAGAGATTTAAGATACAATTCCAGTGAAGTGTTGCACATTGTATCAGGAATCGGACAATCCTTAAAAGACAAAGGAATAGAAAAGGGAGACAGAATCTTAATCTATTTAAACAATTCCCCAGAATACTTATTCTCACTCCTTGCAATATGGAGAATAGGCGCAATAGCTATTCCAACTAATAGAATATTGACATCATCAGAACTAAACTATATGATTACCGATTCTGATGCAAGATTAATAATAACAGACGAGATGGCTGAAGAAACAATAAAGGACTTGAAAATAGAGCCTTACATCATAGAAAACTGCGAAAGCTTTAAAGAGGATGAAATCATTCATGCTGAAGAGACTGAATGGGATGACTTATGTCAATTGCAATACACTTCAGGAACAACTGGAAAGCCTAAAGGATCCATGCTGACCCATGGAAACTGGTTTACAGCAATCCATAATGCATGTGATGTTTTGACATATAAGGAAAACGACACATTCTTATGCATTTATCCAATGGCACACGTAGGAATATTATGGGCAATAGCTGCACTTAGGGCAGGTGCCTTAACAATAACCATGGACTTCTTTGAGATAAATGAATACCTTGAATTATGCAGAAATGAAAAGGTAAGCGTATTGTCTGGAATGCCTCCTGTAATTCATACTTTAACCAATCTTGAAGAGGAAAGAAGAAGCGATTTGGCTACAGTAAGGGAAATCATCAGTGGCGGAGGGCCATTGCATAGGAAAATCTGGAAAAAGTTCATGGCACAATATAATATCCCTGTAATAAACGCTTATGGACTTTCTGAAACAATTGTAATCGGTACAGGAACCGTTATCAGACCTGAAGACTATGCTACAGCAGACAGGTATGAAAGCGTGGGCCATCCAGTATGTTTCTCTGAAGTGAAAATCGTCGATGAAGATGATCCTAATAAGACATTGGACCACTACGAACATGGGGAAATCGCTCTTAGAGGCCCTGCAATAGCTAAAGGCTATTGGGGAATGGAGAAGGAAACTAAAGAATCTTTCCTAGAAGACGGATGGTTCCTGACTGGTGACATCGGTTACATTGATGAAGATGAACGCCTATTCATTACAGACAGGAAGAAAGATATGATTGTAATGAGTGGATGGAAAATATATCCAACTGAAGTCGAAGAAACATTGATTAAATATCCAAAAGTGGATGAAATAGCCATATTCAGTATTGGAGATTGCCATAGAGGAGAGCTCCCAGTGGCAGCAGTTGTATGGAAAGAGGAAGAGGATCCTGATGGACTAATCTCATATTCAAAGGAATATTTAGCAAGATACAAAGTTCCAAGAAAGATATTTACTATGGAAGAGCTTCCAAGGGTAAATGGCTGGAAACTCCTTAGAAGAGAGTTAA
>JAFRCZ010000265.1 GCA_017404125.1 Methanobrevibacter sp. | reverse complement strand
TTTAAGGATCATAAGGCCCAATTCATATCCATTTTCTTAATGGCCCTTATAGGAGTCTTTGCATTTACAGGAATCAGCGGTGAGGCCGTAGGATTGGTGGATGTTTCAACCAGCTATTTTGAAGAGACCAATCTTGCAGACGGATGGATATATGGTGAAGATATAGACAGTGACATATTTAAGGATATAAAGGGCATGGAACAAATCAAGGATGCCCAGAGGGAAATGGTGGTTGATACTGTTGCCAATTACTCTTCAGACCCAGACATCACTCTCCATGTTTTGGAAGGAAAGCAAAAGATATCCAAGTTTTATCTTTTCAAGGGAAAGGATTTTGATGAGAACGATAAGGATGGAATCTGGATTGACAAAAGGTTTGCCGATGGGAGAAACTTGGATGTTGGAGATAAGATCACTTTGAAATTTGACGGCAAGGAAGTCTCAAAAACAATAGAAGGATTGATGTATTCTCCAGAATATGTCTATTATATTCAGGAAGGCAGTTTGCTTCCTGATTTCTCTCAGGTAGGTTATGCCTATATGCCGGCTAAAGGCGCTGATTTTGACGTTGAATACAATACAATTAGCTTGGATGCTTATGAGGAGATAAATGAAAAGGACTTCAAGGATGATTTGGAAGAGACTTTAGGCCAAAAGGCATATGTTCAGTTTGTACATCGTGACAATAATATTGGATATAAGACATTGCAGGATGAAATAGCTCAGCATCAAATGTTTTCAGGAATTTTCCCTTCAATATTTGTCCTTGTATCACTTTTGACCTTGGTTACAACCATGTCCCGTGTCATTTCATCCCAAAGAATGCAAATCGGTACCTTAAAGGCTATGGGTTACAGCAATAGGACAATCATTCTTCATTACCTCTCTTATGGATTTGTATTATCATTGGCAGGTTCCATTTTAGGGCTTATCTTTGGACCTATGACAATACCATATCTCTTCTATCCGACAATGTCTTCAACCTATTCCCTTCCAAGCTGGGGGCCTTCATGGGACATCAGCTTCTTTGCTGTAGCAGGACTGATGGTGGTATTTTCAGTATTGGTAAGCTATATTTCAGTTAAGGGTATCAGCGATGAAAACCCAGCAGAAACAATCAGGCCAAAGGCTCCAAAGTTGGTTTCATCTGGAATAATTGAAAAGACAAAAATCTGGAAGAAATTCAGCTTCAATGAAAGATGGAACTATAGGGATGCAAAAAGAAATAAGATTAGAGCAATCATGAGTGTCTTTGGAGTCTTTGCATGTGCCCTTTTGGTAATGTCTGCATTTGGAATGTGCGATTCAATCAATGATGTTGAGGATTGGCAATACAATCAGATATATAACTTCAATTCAAAATTGATTTTGGATGAAAACATTACAGATTCACAAGTCAATCTTATTCTAGATGACACCAATGGTGAAGGAATGATGGAAGAAGCCATTGAATTGAAGTATAAGGGAAACAAGCAGACAGGAACACTGACTGTAATGAACAAGTCTGAGTATTACAGAGTGACAGATGGCAATAGAAACTATATCAGTCTAGATCCTGATGGAATAGCCATTTCTGACAAGATGGCTGAAGTTTTAGGCTTGAAAGTTGGCGATAAGGTAAGATGGCATGTTGCAGGAAATCCTAAATGGATTGATTCAGAGATTACAGAAACCTATTCAATTCCATTTGGACAAGGAATGATAATGTCTCCTAAAGTCTTTGAAAAGGAAGGCGGTGATGACTACAATTACAGAACAAATGTCGTTTTGACTAAGGAAAGAGTCAATAAGAACTACACTGGTGTTACCAGCATTACAACAGATGAAGACATCAGAAAGGGCTGGAGCGTAATGACTGAACCATTGGACATGATGGTCAGCATTCTCACAACTTTTGCAGTTG
>JAFRCZ010000264.1 GCA_017404125.1 Methanobrevibacter sp. | reverse complement strand
CCAATGCTAATCTTTCATCATAAATTACTTCCTGATTGAATTTATCGCTTCTTAAGACTTCTAAAGTCTCTTCTCTTTCAAGCCCTGCATCTTCACCTATTTTAACCAATACATTCTCATCAGAGAGCTTTAAGTTTTGAGTGAAATATGCATCAAAGAGCAATTTATCCAATTTTTCTTCAATTTTAGGGGGTTTTTCAATTTTTGCAAACTGTACCAGTCTATGTGCATCACGTGTGTTGGTGTATAATGTTGTTGCATATTTAAAGTCTATTCCCTCTTCAATGCCTGTTTTGGAAATGGTATCAACCTGTTACTGTGCTTTTTCCATTGTCAATCCGTATTTTTTGGCAAATCTTTCAACAGTTGTAGATTCAACCTCCCTTGGCGCATCCTGATCCAATTCAAATGAATGTGTTTCAAACTCCACTTCATCTTCAAGGTTTAAATCTGCTATTGCTCTTTTTAATCTTGTAGTTCCTATATAGCAATAAGGACAGGCATAATCGCTCCAATATGTTATTTTCATATTTTCTCTCCCAATTTTATAATCATTTATTTATTATTTTTTATTATTTTTTCATAATTAGCGTTAATTAATAATTTTTTACTAATTATATAAGTAATATGGCATTTTTGATTTGGTTAGATTACTATTTACTATTTATACTATTTTCATTAAATTAATAATCATGAAAGACATTTTCGATAACTATCAGATTGGAGACTTAAAACTCAATAGCCGTGTTGTAAGAACCGCTTTATGGCAAACTCAGGATATTGAAGAGGTTTTTGAAAAATACGAAAATATTGCAAAAAGCGGTGTTGGATTAATCATTACAGAAATTATTTCAATTTATCCAAAAGACAAGTTTTCTGAATATTCCTTTAAAATAAACAGTCCCTCTTTTATGATTGAGGCAAAAAGGCTTGCTGAAATCTGTCATGAACATGATGTTCCCATTTTAGGACAAATTGAATTCATAAAATTCAACAGGGGAATAGACCTTGATATTGATGTCAATGACTTGACAATTGAAGATATAAGAAAAATCCAGTCAGATATCATTCTCGCTGTTCAAAAGCTGAAACTAGTTGGCTTTGATGGAATTCAATTGGCATTGGGGAATAATTTCTTCCTATCTAAATTCATAAATCCTTACTTTAACCAAAGGAATGATGATTATGGCGAAAACACCTTTAACAGGATGAGGATTGTTTTAGAGCTTATTAAAGTGATAAAGGATAATTTTGATTTCCACATCAGCTGCAGAGTCAATGCCTCAGATGGCCGTAAAGGAGGAATAGATTACAGTGAAAGCATTGAAATGTGCAAGTTGCTTGAAAAGGTGGGAGCAGATAGCATTCAAATCACTAAGCCATTGTCTCCTTTGCATTTCACAAAAACCGTTTCAGATGAGGAAGAGCTATTGAATTTTGCTAATGAATTGATTGAAAATATAGACATTCCTGTGATTCTTGGTGGAGGTTTTAATGATATGGATCATATGAATGATGTGCTTAATAGGTCCAATGTTGAATTGTTGTCCATGTACAGGCCATTCATTGCTGAAGAAAGCTTTTTAGAAAATTGGAAAAAAGAGGGAAATGGTGTCTCCAGATGCAAAATGTGCAATAATTGCTATAGGACAAAGACAAGCACATGTTATCATTTTTAATTAATGTATATGGAGTTTTATATTTCTTTATAATTTTTTTCTATTTTTCATTTTCTTTTTTAATCATAATTCTTTAACTAAATCCCTATCTGTTTTTATGCCAAGATATTCTTTAGTGTAAGGGCAAGCAAGCCCACATTTGGCACATAAGCTTTTTCAATGAGTTCTTTGCATTTCTGATTTAATGAATTCAAAGCACTTTTCTGCATCGAAGTATTCATCCCTTTCTTTTTTGGAGTCCCATTTCACTTCATTTATTGCATCAACAGGACAGGCATCCTGGCAGTCTGTACAGTCATCGCATAATGAGTCATCTATTGGTGTTCCCACTTCAATAGGCATGTCTGTGAGAATTGTGGATAATCTAAGTGCAGCCCCATATTTTGGGCTGATAAGAAGTGCACATCTTCCAATCCATCCAAGACCTGATCTTGTTCCTGTTGTTTTATGGGGAATCTTGCTTGCTAAATTCTTGAAATCCTTAGCTACCCTGTCACGGGACATTGCCAAAGCGTTGTAGTCCATTTGGTTCATGATGTAGTCTTCACCTTCAAGAACTATGTCGTTCAGTTTCATCGCCACACTTTTCATGGATTCAACATAAATTGATTGGTCATCTGTATAAATGGTTTTCAAAGCTTCCTTTTCTATTGGAATTCCAATCAAAATGCTGTTTGGATATTCTTCAGGAACATTTTTAATTCCTTCCAAACTAGCAAATCCTACAACTTCTGCACCTTTAGATTTAAGGAACTCCTCTATCTCTCTTGAATTTCTCTCTTCCAAATT
>JAFRCZ010000263.1 GCA_017404125.1 Methanobrevibacter sp. | reverse complement strand
TTAACAGAATAGATAAACAGAAAAAATAAAAAAATAAAGAAGTTAAAAAATTATTCTTCTTTTAGACTTTCTCTGACTTCTTCTGTAAGCTTTCCAATCTGTTCTGCAGCTGATTGGAACTTTTTAGTCTCATAATCATTCATATGAATAGGAACAATCATAGCATTTCCTTTCTTGGATAAAACAGAAGGAACACCTAAGGAAACTCCCTTGACACCAGCAATTTCACCATCCAAATACAAGCTTACAGTCAATATCTTATGGGAATTTGTAATGAGTGTAATGATCAGGTTTGAAATAGCATAGGCAGGACCATACTCAGTAGCTCCCTTCTTGGAAATGATAGTGTTTCCCGCATTTCTAAGGGTCTGAATGATTTCCTTGATGTCCAATTCCACCTCTCGAATAAAGTATTTCAATGGAATACCACCAATGGTGGTTGAACTTAAAAGAGGAACCATATTGTCTCCATGCTCACCGATAACCCTTGTATGGATTTCACTGCTGTTGATGTTCAAACGTCTTGCAAAGTAATTTTTGAGTCTTAAGGAATCCAAGTGGTTTCCTACACCAATGACCTTATCCCTATCGAAACCAGAAGCGTCCAAAGCGATAGTGGTCATTACATCCACAGGATTTGTAGCAACCAAAATAATGGCATCTGGCGCATGAATGGATATCTGCTTAGCATAATTGGAAACTATTTTAGCATTTACAAAAGCCAAATCCCTTCTGCTCATGCCCTCATGCCTTGGAGCACCTGCAGAAATCAATACAATGTGAGAATCTGCAAGATCTTCATAATTGCATGATGGGGTGAGTAAACAATCAATATCCTCAGCAGCCAATGCATCATACATGTCATAGCTTTGGCCCTTTGCCTTGTCAATGCTTTCAGGTCTTGCAAACAATACAACTTCACTTATTGTATCTGCTCTAGCCAATTTGAAAGTAACGTTTTTACCTATTACACCGGTTGAACCCATTACACTTACCTTTACCATAATTTGCCTCCTTAAGGTCAATTTTGATTAAAATAATAAATCACTTAATATAGTTATATTATTTTATTTCTAATAGAAATAGTTTACTAAAAATAAAACAAAATTAATTTTAAAATAATATAAAAAAAGATAGTTTTAAAACTTAAAGTATAAGAATTCAAATAGAATTCTTAACTTTAAATTTTTCCCATAAACCGGAGTTTGAAATAAACTCTAAGTAATATTATATTTTTAGAATATATAATCTTTACTTATTTATGAAGGGAAAAAAACTACCCAATGAAAATATTAAACAAAATTTTTTTTAAAATTCAACAGCAAGTTACAAATTTATTTCATTAGCAAAATGAAAATTTTCAAGATTTCTAATGAATATCCAAGAATGTCTTTAAAATGTTCTTTAAAGACTTCAAAAGAATGTTTAAGAATTTCTCCAATTTCAGTTTTCATTTTATGCCTCCGGTTTTGGGTATATTTTCTGCAGGCATAAAAAACCTTCAATTGATACTTAATTTTCATTATTAATAAGTATTATAGTTTTTTTAGGAGTTTACTTTCATTTTAATTGTTACATTATAATTATTCAATCAAATTGATGTTATTTCATAAAAATAAGAGATTAAATAATTGTTTAAATTTAGAGAAAAATAGTTTTAAAAATAGATAATTAGAAAAAATTAAAAAATAAAAAAAGAAAAGAATAGATCAAATCTATTCTGCAGTTCCACGACCTGCGAACTCTTCATTGAGTTTGTATAATAAAGAGTTGTCGTCGCCAGCTAATTTGAGTTTAGCTAAGTTTTCCATAGCGTTTTCTTCTTCTTCAACTTGTTCTTCTACGAACCATTGCAAGAAGTTGTTGGTTGCATGGTCTTTTTCTTCAATAGCTAAGTCAACTAAATCATTGATTAAGCCGGTAACCATTTTTTCGTGGGATAAAACATGTTCGAATGCTGCAAGTGGAGATTCCCATTCGGTTTGTGGAGCTTCAATTGCAGTAAGGGTTACGCTTGCCCCTCTTCTAATGATGTAATCATAGAATTTCATACCCTGTTCTAATTCTTCTGCAGCTTGTACTCTCATCCAGTTAGCAAATCCTGCTAAGTAGATGTCTTCAAAGTAAGCTGACATAGATAAGTATAAGTATCCAGAATATACTTCTGCGTTTAATTGAGCATATAATGCTGCTTCCATTTTTTCATTTACCATTATAACACCTTAAAATTAAAAAAATAAAATTTTTATTAAATTAAACATTGAAATGATAATTTAATAATCATGATTAAAATTTATTTATT
>JAFRCZ010000262.1 GCA_017404125.1 Methanobrevibacter sp. | reverse complement strand
TTAAAAATAAAATTTAAAAAAAACTATTGAAAAAATTTTAGGAAAAGATATATTTAATATAATGAACAATAATAATATACAATTGTAAAAATTTTTTAAAAAATTAATCAATAATTCAAATTTATAAAAGAATATCTTCTAAATAAAGGAGGTGAAAGAAATGGACAATTCAAATATAATTATATCTGTAATTATCGTTTTATGTATTGCTGCAGGAGTAACTGCATATGGAATAAGTGAAGGCGATAATGCGGTATTTAATGATTTGACTGGATTTACACCAGACAGTTCAAGTTCTGGAGATAATGTAATCAGTGATTTATTTAACGATGGTTCTGCTGATGGAACTGGCGATGCCAGCAACAATGGAGGAAGCTCAAGTTCTGG
This sequence comes from Methanobrevibacter sp., assembly GCA_017404125.1. Taxonomy (GTDB): domain Archaea; phylum Methanobacteriota; class Methanobacteria; order Methanobacteriales; family Methanobacteriaceae; genus Methanobrevibacter. The sequence continues at coordinate 5,178 of JAFRCZ010000262.1, read as the reverse complement.
CAGTAGCAGCGGTAGCAGTGGTGGAACTAACTCCAATGGAGGAGGAAACTCTGGTTCTAACTCCAATGGGGGATCTGGTTCTGGAGGCAATTCAGGCGGATCAGGTTCATCAAGCCAAACTAAAATAACTCCTGCTCAAGCTAAATCAATCGTTAATAATAATTTCATTGGTGAAGCAGGAGCATACGTCAGCAATGTCAAAGATGACGGAACCCAATACATCTGCTATATTTCAAATGCTAATGGAACTGTAGTTGATGCAATTGCAATTAGTTACAGTGGTGAAAACTTAGGAAAAATATAAAAAATTTATTTTGAGGAATAATTTTCATTTTATTCCTTAATTTTAACTTTTTTAACCTTTTTTAAAAAATTATTGATTAAACTATAAAAAACTATTTTTAAAAGCTAAAAAACTTTATAAAAATGAATAAATTTATAATATAGCTTGACTAAAATATACTATATTATCAATTTAAAAAAATCCTATGAATTGATAAGCATTACATTCATAATAAATTATAAAAAATATTGCAATCTTTTTTAAAATATTCTAAAAGAGGTGGAAATATGGACAATACAAGCATTATTATTTCTGTTGTTATTGTATTATGTATTGCTGCAGGAGTAACTGCATATGGATTAACAAATGATAGTAATACTGTATTTAATGACCTTTCAGGCTTCACACCTGATGAACAAGGTAACACAGGAATAGGAAATAATTCTACTGGCCTTGAAGGAACAGATTCCGGAACTAGCAGCGAAACTGGTGCAAGCAGTGGAACCAGTAGTTCTAGCTCCAGCAGCAGTAGCAGTTCAAGTTCTAGTTCAAGCTCTTCAACAAAACATAATGTAAGTCCTGAAAAAGCTAAAAAAATAGCTGAAGGTGAAGGATGGGAAGGTTCCTGGTGTTACAGTGTAAAATACAATCCTCATGGATATTACACTTGTCTTTTAAAAGATGCTAAAGGTCGTACTGGTTATGTACTTGTTGGATCTGGAACTGGAACAGTTTTGGAAGGTGCATGGAGTGATGAAGTTGTATCAGATGATGACAACAAAACCACTAATTCAACAGATGAAAATAAAACAAGCAATAACTAGTAAAATAACCATAAAATACTAAAAAATTATTAACTAAAAAACATTAAACTAAATAAAACAAATAAATACTAAAAAATTAAAAAATAATTTTAATTTTTAGTTTTTATTCCTTTTTTTATTTTTTTAACAAATTTTAAAACCATAGTATTAAATTAAAAATTAAAAAAATTCTTTTACGATAGTTTTATATACCATAATAAACATAATATAAAATGTTGTATATAGGGCCCGTAGCCTAGCTGGACAGGGCGTCGGACTTCTAATCCGAAGGTCCCGGGTTCAAATCCCGGCGGGTCCGTTTATTACTATTTTTTTCTATTTTTTTCAAAATTAACAAGATGACTACTTAAGATATCTTTTGTAGTTTTTAAAAAAAATGATATAGGCTTGTAGCCCAGTTTGGATAAGGCGTTAGACTCCTAATCTAAAGACCGCGGGTTCAAATCCCGCCAAGCCTGTTTTTAAAAAGCTATTTTTAACTGATTAAAAAAATAAAAAAAGTAATTAGAAATGATCTAAAGTAAGTATTTTTTCAGTCCTTTCCTCTTTTTTAAACTCTTCTTTAAAGGATATTTCACCATATTTTCCTCCACCGCCTGGAACAACATTCAATGTTTTATTCCGGAACCCTTCTATTCCAAGAGCCACATTTCTATCTATTTTTGAAATATCCTCCAAAGGAGTGTTTATCAATACATCAATCTCTGGACCAAAGGAATCGATTAACTTTTGCCAGACCCCTTGAACCGTTTTGGTTGTTATTCCCTTATCATATATCATGCTGATTATTTCAGCAAGAGGCATCAAATGAACATAAGGAGGCCTATGACTTGGATGATGAGGCTCCTTAAAATCAGCTATTTCACTTATTCTAAAGTCTACACCCTTTTTAATCCTACCGCCACAGGAACATTTCATTCCATTTGCCTTTCCAATATCCGGATCTATGATTTTATAGCACTTGGTGCATGCAGTCATGTGATACTTTCCTAAATTAGGAAGCAATCCATAATTCGCTTTAACACCCTTGTGCTTAAGTGCCTTTTGAAGTGAGGAATATGAAATGTCCTCCATCTCTATTTGATTGAATTCACGGCCTAATCTATGAGGCCATGGAGAATGAGCATCAGAATTGGTTAAAAACACAAAATCAGACAATTCTTTTACGGTATCAGCCATGTCAGTATCTGCAGATAATCCTAATTCCACAAAATCTGGGCTCTTTTCATAACAGTCATAAATGCTGTCATAGGTCTTATACATGCCAGTCCAGGGGGTAAATGAATGAGCTGGCCCTATCATGCAATCATACTCTTTTACAAGCTCAAGAAGTTCAGCACCACTTAAAGGACTTCTTGGTCTTCCATCAATATACTTATTGGGAGAAACCAGCTTTTCAGAAAGTTCTCGAGCAGCTTCAATATTAGGGATGATTATTACATGATGAATTTTATGTTGGGCTTCAACTTCAGTTGTCAAAATGAAATCACAATCCTTATGGGAGTATATTCCATCCCCTTTATATTCAGTGCTTTCCGCTACAATGTCCAGCCATTTAGGATGAAAAGCATCCCCAGTACCAACTAAGTCCAATCCCTTTTCACGGGATTTTGGGGCTATATTATTGATGACCATATCCTTTGAAGTGGCTGCTGAAAAGCAACTGTGAGTATGTAAATCTGCATTAACTATCATATAATATGATTTTTAAATTTTTTAGTATAAATAATTTTTAAAGAAAGTTTTTAGAATATGGCTTTTAAGTAAACTCTTAACTTTTAAGTAAACTCTTAAAAGATAAATTAAAATAATCTTAAAAACAAATATTTAAAAAAAGAATAAAGTGATTCCATGAATAAAAAACGTTGCCCTTGGGCTGAAGATGTTGAAGAGATCTATGTAAAGTATCATGATGAGGAGTGGGGAGTTCCTACTTACGATGATCATGAACTCTTTGAGCTGCTTGTACTTGAATCATTTCAAGCAGGACTTGCATGGATTACAATATTAAAGAAAAGAGAGAATTTCAGAGCTTCCTTTGATAATTTTGATGTTCAAAAAGTAGCGGCTTATGATGAAGAAAAGATAGAGGAATTAAGAAACAACAAGGGAATCATCAGACATAAAGGCAAGATAAATGCTGCTATAAACAATGCAAAAATCTTTATTGGAATACAAAAGGAATATGGAACATTCTCTGATTATATCTGGCAATTTACAGATAATCAAATACTGATAGATACTGAAGAAAACTATTTGACCAACTCTCCTCTTTCAGATAAAATAGCTAAAGACTTAAAGAAAAGAGGAATGAAATTCGTTGGAACTACAATTATTTACTCATATTTAGAGTCAATTGGAATAATTAACAATCATATTCATGAATGCTTTAGATATGAGGAATTGAAATAGTTAAAATAATAAAATTATTTAATGTTTGAGGGATACGAATGAAAGCATCCGAATTACTTGAAGAGATTAAAGAGGATATGAGAAACTTCAATACAAAACAGATGGAAGAGAATCTCAAAAAAGAAGACATTAACCCCATTTCTAAACAATTGGCAGAATTTAATTTAGAAAATTATTATGAAATATTATCTAAAAACATCCCTAAAGAAAAAGATTTTGATATTGAAGATAAGAAAATAGCTGAAATGAGAAATGAAATAAAACTATTCTTTAAAGGCTGTTCACCTGAAAGTGAAGAAAGCTTTAAAAAATTCATAGAATCCATATGCGTTTACTTAAGTTTAATAGCTAAAAAGCCATTGCATCCTGTTGGAATGGACTTTAGAGATGGAAAAACAGTGTTTTTAGAAGAGAAAAATAGTGAAACAGTTTATTATTGTGATATAAAACAGCGCCAAGCAGAAATAGCTAAAGATTATTACACCTGCAAATACTGTGTTTGCATTCCAAGTGAATTAAAAGGGAATTAATAAAAAATAGTAACAAATAGAATAAAAAAATAAAAAAGAGTTTAGAATGTAATTACAATTGAATTACATTCTGTTGGACTTCATCATTGTCTTTTCCTTCATAGAGGATTTCAGCTAATTTTAACAATTTTTCCTGACCTTTAACCTCATCCTTGAATAAAGGAACTTCAGCAACGACTTGGTCCTTGAATTTTTGATCGATTAATGCGAGACGCTTTTGCTGCAGCATGTATCTTGAATGACAGAAGTCGCAATCTGAAATGTCTGGCATTACCTGATTTACAATGATGCTGTCAGTTGTAATGTCAGACTTGTTCAAAGCTTCAATAGCTCTTTCCGATTCATAAATAGACATTTCCTCTGGAATGACAACCATTTTAAAGGTGGTTCTTTCAGGGTCAGAGAGTACTGCTTTAGCCAAATCAATTTGCTTTTTGGTCTCTTCCAATTCCTTGCTGGATTCCAAGTCATCTGCAGCATCCATAAATGGAATTACGCTTTTTAATGCATTTGCAGCAGTGCCTAATTTTGCCTTAGCCTTCATCATTTTACCTACCCAGGAATCCATGATATCTGGGAATGAAAGCAATCTTAATGTGTGGCCGGTTGGGGCAGTATCAAATACTACAACATCATATTCATTGGAAGTCATGACTGACAAGAACACTTCAAATGCAGCTGCCTCATCAGCACCTGGAGACGCTGAAGCCAAATCCATTTGCTCACCTAAAAAGTCAAGACCGAACAATTGGTCAGGACTTGCTACGGATTTTTGACTTTCTAAAGCCCTTTGTTTTTCTTCCATTGCCTTATCTGGGTCAATTTCAACAGCATATAGGTTTTCATTGATTTGAACAGGATAATGTCCAATAGTCACTTCAAGTGAATCAGATAATGAATGAGCTGGATCAGTTGATACGATTAATGTTTTCTTTCCTTGATTTGCCAACCATAATGCAGTAGCTGAAGAGATTGAAGTCTTTCCCACTCCCCCTTTGCCCCCTACAAATATAAAGGTGGTTTGGCCTTGCTTGAATTTAAATAAATCTTTAAATGCCATATAATCCCTCCTAGGATTTTAATTAATATTATCTAAAAAGTTTTAGTAACAATAAGTTATTTTATTCTT
>JAFRCZ010000261.1 GCA_017404125.1 Methanobrevibacter sp. | reverse complement strand
TTGAATCAATTAAGTTAAATGAAAATTCTAAGCAAAAAATTGCATTGAAAAAATGCTATAAAATTACTATTAAAATTAATAATTAAGAAAGAACATATAGTATATAGTAAAAAATTTATTAAAATAATCAAGGTATTAGAATGATGTACAGTATAAAAATGCGATGCTCAAAAGGAGGGCCTCATGAAGAAGGTGGAAAACACATCTCAGGAGCAGAGCGTATTTTGCATGAAGACGAAGTAGAGCAGGAATTAATCAATGTTTATAGAAGGGCAATCACTCATGAGCGAGGAAAGCCCGACTTCATAAACTTCAAGATTGAAGAGATAGATGAAAATGACATCATCTATAAAAAGAGATTAAACATCAATCAACATCAAGTCAATTCAAAAGAAGAAGGATTGTCCCTTGCAAAGGAATTGTTAAAGGAAAATGAAGTTAATGAAGAATCTGCAGATAAAGCTATTCAAACTCTCATAGACCTTGAAGATAGCATGCATGGAGCTATGCTTATTGACAAGGACAGTGGAAAAAGAATTGACAATAAAGGAATTAAAGGAGTTAGAGTAACTGGAATAGCTAGTGCAGACATTGCAAAATATAGGAAATCTCTGAAAAATGATGGAAGGGAAGGATTGCATCTTGAAGAGGCATTGATTCTTGCATCTAAAATAGCAAGCTGCAAAGGAATAGTTGCAGAACTATGCTGGTCAGATGATCCAAGCTATGTAATAGGATATGTTGGCACAAAGGATAATTATGAGCGTATCCCAATATTAAAGGATAAAGGAAATCCTATAGGTGGAAGAGTATTCTTCGTTGATTCAAATCAATTAGATGATGATTATACATTAGATGACTTAATAGCTTACCTTGAAAAACAGGTTGTTTTAATTGAATAAATTTAATAGGAGAAATTATATGAACTTAAATCTTAAAAAAAGACTTGAAGATGAATTAAAAAATCTGGAAGAAAATGATCTTCTTAGAACCATAGATGATTTAAGATTTATCAGTTCAACAAAGGCTATTGATAAAAACAATGAAGAGTATCTTGTTTTTGGAACCAATAATTATCTTGGTTTGACTCACCATCCGGATGTAATAAGAGCATCTAAAGAAGCAAGCATATATGGAACCGGTTCAACAGGTTCAAGATTAACTACAGGGGCTTCTTTTGAAGCAAGAGAGCTTGAAAACAATCTCTCCAAGTTTAAAAATACTGAATCAACCCTTATTTTCAATACAGGATATATGGCTAATTTAGGAGTAATCTATGCTCTCACAAATGAAAATGATGTCATATTCAGCGATCAATTAAATCATGCAAGCATAATCGATGGTACAAGAATATCAAAAGCTAAAGTTAGAGTATACAAACATAAAGATACAATCGATTTAGAGAATCTAATTTTGGATGAACTTGAATCTAATAAAGAAGGTAATTTATTTATTGTGACCGATGGAGTATTCAGTATGGATGGAGACATTGCTCCACTTCCAGAGCTCGTAGAAATAGCTAAGAAATACAATTGTTGCCTTATAATTGATGATGCCCATGCAACTGGAGTCATCGGAAAAAGTGGAAAGGGAACAGTAGAATACTTTAGGGACAAAACTGGAATTGATTTGACTGAATATGTTGATTTGCAAATAGGAACATTAAGCAAAGCACTTGCATCTGAAGGGGGATTTGTTACTGGAAAGCAAGTTTATATAGATTACCTAATCAACAAATCAAGACCATTCATATTTTCTACAGCCCTTTCTCCAGCTACAATAGCTAGTGCAAATGCTGCTTTAAGCATGCTTAAAGAAAACAGTGAAGAATACCTATCTAATTTAAATGAAAACACAAAACTTATGAGAAAACTCCTTAGTGAAGGAGGATTAAATATTGTTGAAGGGGAAACACCAATAATTCCAATTATTGTAGGTCCTGCAGAATTAGCTAATAGATTATCAGATGAATTAAAAAAAGAGAGAATTTTAGTCTCATCTATCAGACCACCGTCAGTACCTAAAGATATGAGCAGATTAAGATTAACAATAATAGCTACCCATACAAAAGAAGAAATAGAATTTGCAGCAGCGAAAATAATAGAAATTTGGAATAAATTAAAAAATTAATAAAAAATAGAAAAAACATTAACGGTATGCCGAGAGTAACCCACATTCTGTTTTATACAGCATTCATCTTAGCGAACTACTCTGCTTCCCTTAGAGGTCATTAGCAATTTTGTTCTTGCATCCTGTAGATTGGCCGTTTCACCGATTCCCTTAATGTCCATCAGTCAAGCATCATTGTCATCCATTAAAGGCCGTGTCGATTCTGCTCCAGAGTCATACTTCTCAGCATAAGTCTTTCAACTTTACAGTCTATTTGATGTGCGGAGTTTCCCTAGTTATAAAAACCAGCAGCTGTCTTCGGCTTACCAATAACAATATTATTTTATTAGTTATAGTATAAAAAATTTAATAAAATAGTGAAAATAAAAAAATTAAAAAATAGAAAAATAAGAAAAAATAAAAAAATAAATTATGAAGTCTTGTTCTGAACCATAATCAGCTTACCCGTAGATGGATCCTTATAGACCTTACCCATCTCAGTATATCCTTGACCGGTTTTATTGCTTGTATCTGGAGTTTCATTTAATATCTGACCCTCTTGAACCTCAGTCACTTCCTGATTCATAGCTTCCATGACCTTTTCCTTTTGCTCTTGAGTCAAGTCATCATTAAACAAAACGCTTTGCATATTCCAAGCAAGCACTAGAAATACAAACAAGCCTACAGCAATAACCAACATTGCATCCACTAGGTTTGCAGTTCCTGCCATAGGGTCTTCTTCTTCAGTATCAAAACGTCCTTTACCTCGACGACGAGCCATAACAATCACCAAATGAATAATCAAATATAATCAAATTTTATATTTCAAACCATATGAATTCTTTATCTATTGTAAAATCTTTTAAGTATATTGTATACAATATCTAAGCTTATTTTTTAAAAATAATTTATAAAAATCAATATTTCTAAAATTATATTGTAAATTTTTAATCACTTTAGTGATTATTTTAGTCTCTCATCCCTTTTGTCAATATTGTCTAAGATTGCATCCATCAATGCATCCAAATTGGCAAGATATTCACCAAACCATCTGCGTCTCAATTTGGAAGCAAAGTATCCAATAGCCCCGGCGCCAATACCAATGACTGTTGTATTGAATGCGATTGTAATCGCACTTGCAAGAGTGGTTACATCACCAGTACCTAATGCTGCAAGACCTGGGCCCATTGGAATAAGTGTTCCCATCAATCCAAGTGTAGGGCCAATCTTGGTAACAATATCAGTCTTATTGATATTTTGTGCAATCTTATCCTCTTCATTAGCAATCAATCTACGAGCCAAGGTTTCTCTTGACTTTTTACCTAGATGTTCTGAATCCGCCAGCTCAGATAAGATCCTCTTTTGAGACTTCTGAATATCTGCATTGTTTACAACATTCTTAATGTCTTCAGCAGACTCTGCATCATAGATTGCATAAATCATATCTTTGATTAAGCTAACAGGCACTTTCTTGCGAGAAAGGTGTTCTGACAATAGCTTGCCTAAAGTATATACAGCAAAGACTAAAAATGCTATCAAAAGTATGATTACAGGTATCTGCAATGCCTGTGTTATAGCAGTCAAAGAACTGTCGAGTATAGGCAAACCAGTACCATTAGTATTTGAAAACATAGACAATAAGCCATTAGAACCTTGAAACGCAGCTTCATCAGCAAAAATCAAAGCATTTCCAACATTAATCATTCAATCACCATAAAAAATGAAAATAAGAGAAGAATGAATTCCCCTCTTAAATAGAAATAATTCCAATTTATTTAATTACAACTTTTCCAGTCTTTTTAACTGCTACATAAGTTTTATCACCAGCAAATTTAACTGTAAATTTATAAGTTTTCTTTTTAGACAGTTTAACCTTTACAGTTGCAACACCTTTTTTATTGGTTTTTGCAGTGTATTTTTTCTTATTGACTATGAAAGTAATCTTTTTGGATTTGATTACTTTTCCAGTTTGATCCTTTAAGGTTGCAGTTAATTTTTTAACTTTTGCTTTAGCTTTATAGGTCTTTTTAGGAACAGTCAATTTGGTTTTTGTCTTAGTTACTTTGACTTTAATGGATTTTGTGCTAGCAGTGTAGTAAGTGTCTCCAGCAAATTTTAATGACACGTTATAAGTTTTTACCGCTTTTAAAGTCAATTTGAAAGTAGCTACACCTTTAGAGTTTGTTGTAGCAGTGTAGGTTTTTCCATTAACAGTTGCTTTGACTTTTCTATTTTTAATTACATTACCTCTTCCATCCTTTAAAGTTGCTTTAACAGCTTTTGAACTGGTAGTAACTGTATAAGTCTTACCTGATGAAGTCAAACTTGTTTTATCCTTAGTTAAAGTGAGTTCCCCTTGATTAGTGGATGCAATATAGATGCCATCTCCATTGAAATAAGCAATCATATCATAAGCTCCAACTTTAGATATGCTCACTTTTACAGTGGCTATGCCATTTGCATTAGTTTGAGCAGTGTAATTTATACCATTTAAAGATAAAACAATTGCTTTATTTGAAATAGCAGTTCCATTAATATCCTTTAGAGCAATAGTGATGGTTTTATTTGCATTATTCCATTTGAAAGAACTATTTGAAACTGTTAAAGCAGTATTATGTGCAGTTGTAATCTTAAACTTATTTCCCCCTATAATATTCTTATCGTTTTCCACAAGGGTGCGATTAACAATTTCATAAGGATTAAGTGCAGAAATGTCAAAATTATTTGCAAAGGTTGAATTAATGGCTTTGTATCCCAAATAAATTCCTACGCCATGATACGGACCTTTAACAAAAACATTATTTTTAATAAATGAATTATTCTTAGAGCCTACTGCAGTGCTATTTGAGCTTGCTCCGACAATTCCAATACCATAAATGACAGGGTCATTTGAAACAAGGCTAATGTTATTGTTTGAAATGGTATTATTGAATCCACCATAATGGATAAAGACTCCTGCAATAGTGTTGCAAGATTCATTCAATTTATAGAAAGCATCAAGATTGGAACTTACACTGACTATATTGTTTTTGAAATTGACATTGGATGAATGAACAAATAAAGCACCATATGTTCTAAAGAGCCCAGAAATCATATGAGTGTTTGGAATAACTCCATCCAATATGCCACTACCTCCAGAGCCATCTACGCAAATGGTAGTTCCATCAGGACAAAGAATGGTGCCATCAGCACAGGTAGTGTACTCATCAGGAGCATATTGAGTTCCATCCGGACAGATAATAGTACCATCCGCACATATCTGAGTACCATCAGCACAGATAATAGTGCCATCCGCACATATCTGAGTACCATCAGCACAGATAATAGTGCCATCCGCACATATCTGAGTACCATCAGCACAAATAGTAGTACCATCCGCACATATCTGAGTACCATCAGGACAGATAATAGTGCCATCAGCGCAAATTTCATAATCGTCAGGACTATAAGTGGTTCCATCAGGACAAACTATAGTGCCATCAGCACAAATGGTTACGCCTTTAACTAAAATATTTAAGCAGCTTCTATTGTTGCAAAGATAAGTTTCACCTGAACCAATAGTTTTTATAGAGTTTCCGTCAATTAAGATATTTGTTGAATTGAAAGAGAATAAAGCTACAGTAAAGTAATCCCCTTTTGCCTCTAAACTATTGCCTATAATCTTACAATCATTGGAATCCAATACATAAATTGCAAATGCTGAATAAGGATCATAAATGGATATATTACAGTTTTTAATTGTTACATTGTTGGATTTGCTTATTTGAATACCCCATAAACGGTCAGCAAGCCCTGTGTTAGGATTGACAATAGCAATATTTTCAATGACTACACCATCATTTTCTGAAACGATGAATGTGGTGTCTTTAAATATAGCATTTACTCCTTTAATAGTAACTTTTTCGTTGATATACAATTTTCCTTTGCTTGAGAAATTCCCCATAAATATTATGGTGTCATTTTCTTTGATTTTATTTTTGAATGAACCTGTATTTGAAAAATACTCATAGAAGTTGTTTTCATTGATTCTGTGGGAAACTTTTATAATATTATTGCTTTCCACTATGTTAGTACAGACATCATCTTTATGAATAGCATCAATTCCACCACTATATAATGTATTGCCCTGTATAGTGATGTCATGAGGGAATATGCTCCTTGATTGTTTTTCTAAATAAATTGATTCACAAGCTTTAGAATCAATAATATTTGATTCTATGTTAATATCTGAAATATTTCCTTTAATGTAAACTCCATATCCGCTAACATCAATATTGTTATCAGTGATGTTAACATTACTGCCAGCCACATTCACACCTAACCCTGTACAGTTTCTAACGACATTATCACTTACAATGGAATTTTTAGCAACATAAATTGCTGCGCCTTTTGAATCATTTTTGAAATTGCAGTCATAAATAATATTTTCTTTAACAACAGAATTGGAAACAGTGTATATTGCATAATCTGCCCCTTCTTCTTCAGTCGCCTGACTATAATAAGCTCCATGAATATTATAAATTTTATTGCCTATAATCTGATTGCCTGAAGAAGTGGTAGAAATACCTCTAAAAGTGTTATAAATAGTATTGTTTAATACAATATTGTCCTTACACATTAACTGAATGGCATAGCAGAAAGATGAAGGCAATTCCCTAACTGAATATATGGTATTGTTAAAAATATAATTTCCATAGCTTGAATCTTCTGGGGTTGTTCCCATTGATGAATCTGCACCATATCCAGTAAAGTAAATACCATTTGAATCGTTTGTTATGACAGTATTCCCTGAAATGTTACAATTGCCTGAGCTACGGAAAACCATAACTGAAGGCTGACCCCAACCGGAAGTGTTGGTATAGGCATTGCATTGAAGTCTATTATTCAATATCCTTAATTTTGAGACTCCATTAAAAGTCATAGGATGAGACCCAGTTTGATTAGAGAAAAGGTCATTTTTAGAAAATGTCAAGTTGCTGACACCAATTGCTTCAAAAATAGGCCTTTGAGCAGTGCTTACTTGCTTTGCTTTTAAATTAGAGATATTGGAACCGTCTGAACCGCTGATAAAGCTGAAATAACAGTCATTAAGATTTGCACTGCCATCAGTTGATGTTATGGTCAATGGAATATTTATTATAAAAGATTTTGAATTGAAAGTTCCTGAAAAGTCTAAAGTGTCTCCAGCTTTTAATTTTCCAGAAATGATATCCCCACTCCCATTAAAGTAAGTGGAATACTTGCTTTCTGTAAATTTTACAGTAGATGCAATAGCGTTAGTCTCCGGACTGGCTCCAAGACTTTCCTTCACACCTTCTGATTTCTCAACATCCAAAACACTATCAATATCCGCACTAATTTTTTCATCTTCTCCATTATTAGCAATAATATCTCTAGCATTTACATTATCAACAATATTGGAATCATCAATTTCATTAACAAGTTTTTCCGTGCTTGTTAAATCAATACTAGCAGAATTATCTCCAATTAAATCTGAATCTACATCACTTGCACTGATAGATCCAATAGCTAATATTAATAATAAGAATAATCCTAATATTGTAATAAATTTATTAGAATTCATATGTTAAACACCTCGATTTATAAAATAAATCATTT
>JAFRCZ010000260.1 GCA_017404125.1 Methanobrevibacter sp. | reverse complement strand
GATCTGGTCTTTTGCATCCCCTGAAAATAAGTTGCTTCTGCTTGCTCCATTATTTGAAAGCAGGCCTTTTCCATTTGATATTCTTTTTTCAATCAATTTAGAGTTTTCCCTTCCATTTGAAGATATTATACGATTATCCTTTTCTTTTTCAACCCAACGGAATGCTGGAATATTGCTGTTGTTTCCATGAAGTATCCCTGCCTGTGATGCAGATGTTTGACTTGATAGATCTGTTTCCCATTCTGTTAGCCTATGGCTTCCATCCTCAAGCCATTTGGATAAGGTAGGCATATCCCCATTTTCCAATGCCTTTTTTAATGTAGGATAGGAGAGGCCATCTATTTCAAGGAATATGAACCCTTCCTTGTCATTAGGTTCGGAAAAAATGGATTTCATTTCCTTTTCCAGAATATTGTGGTAATAGCTATTGTCATCATCAATGTTCAATATAAGTGAAACCAGAGATGATATCAGCCCAATTAGAAATGGAATGAAAAATAGGGCTCTTACATTGATATAGACTCCAGGAATGAATAGGCTTATGATGTAAAGCAGTATTCCGTCTATCAGGAAGGTGCCGAAACCAAGTGTAATTACAATGAATCTGAGTGAAAAATAGCTTAATATAGGCCATAGTATAGCATCCACTAAAGACAATAGTATTATGACTAGAAATGCAGTTGTGAAGTTTGGTATTGATATTCCACCAAAAGTCTTTGTGATTGCAAAGAATATGCTCACTTCCAAAATCAAGTAGACAATGAATTTTATCAGTTCCTTTATTCCTTCGCTAAATTTTATTCTACTCATTTAAAAACCTGACAATTTTTAATATTATTTTGATTTTTTTAATTTTTTAGCTATTTTTTATTCTTGTAATATTATTTTTAATTCATTTTATTTAATACAAATCTAACTTAATTTTGGAAAGTATTGATTTCAATAATTTATTATAATAGATATTTCCCTTGATTTGATGATGAAAATTAAAAATAGATTTTTTTAGGCATACCTAAATATTATATATGATGAAAAATATATAAATATTTAAGGATTCATTTTGTTAAATTCATTAATGAAAACTTAACCAATGAAAATATTTATTATCTAAATTTTTTATAATATTCTATATAATGATTAAACATATAATATTAAAATTTACATGATACAAATTGATTTAAGGAGGTTCAAGATGACAACAATGATAGAATTTGAAAATGTTTCTAGAATATATAAAAGCGGAGAGCATGAATTGAAAGCTTTAGACAACTTAAGCTTAAAGATTGATAAGGGAGAGTTTGTTGTTATTTTAGGACCATCCGGTGCAGGAAAATCCACTTTATTGAACCTTCTTGGAGGCTTGGACAGCGCAACAAGCGGTAAGATAATTGTCGATGGAGAGAATATAGTCGATTATGATGATGACCAATTGACAAAATACAGAGCTAAAAGCGTAGGATTCATATTCCAGTTTTACAATCTTATTCCAAACTTGACTGCTAAGGAAAATGTTGAATTGATGAAGGACATCACTGATGTAAACATAAATGGAGATAGAATACTTGAATCAGTGGGCCTTAGAGGCCATGGAGACCAGTTCCCTGCACAGCTCTCTGGTGGTGAACAGCAAAGGGTCTCTATTGCAAGGGCTTTGGCAAAAGAGCCTGCAATGCTGCTTTGTGATGAACCTACAGGTGCGCTTGATTCAAATACTGGTGTATTGATCCTTTCATTGCTTCAAAACATGTGTCATGAAAAGGACACCACTGTAATAATTGTAACCCACAACTCAAAATTGGCTGATGCAGCGGATAAGCTGATTAGAATCAAAAACGGTAAGATTGAAAGTGTTACAATCAATGAGAATCCTATGGATGTCAATTTGATTGAATGGTAGAAAATTATTTTTTATTTTATCTTTTATTATTTTGATGAATTCAAAAAGCTAAGTTTATTTTTATTCTTTTAATGTAAATGCAAAAACTGGAAAAAGTGATAATATGAAAATGCTCTTTAGAAAAATGCTTCGTGACTTTAAGGATCATAAGGCCCAATTCATATCCATTTTCTTAATGGCCCTTATAGGAGTCTTTGCATTTACAGGTATCAGCGGTGAGGCCGCAGGATTGGTGGATGTTTCAACAAACTATTTTGAAGAGACCAATCTTGCAGATGGATGGATATACGGCGAAGATATCGACAGTGACATATTTAAGGACATAAAGGGCATGGACCAAATCAAGGATGCCCAAAGGGAAATGGTGGTTGGCACTGTTGCCAATTACTCTTCAGACCCAGACATCACTCTCCACATTTTGGAGGGAAAGCAAAACATATCCAAATTCTATCTTTTCAAGGGAAAGGATTTTGATGAGAACGATAAGGATGGAATCTGGATTGATAAAAGGTTTGCAGATGGGAGAAACTTGGATGTTGGAGATAAGATCACTTTGAAATTTGACGGCAAGGAAGTCTCAAAAACAAT
>JAFRCZ010000023.1 GCA_017404125.1 Methanobrevibacter sp. | reverse complement strand
TCATGATAAATTATCATAAATATTTGCGGCACTTTTATGACAAATCCTGCGCAAAAAAAATATGCAATAATAGCACCATATAAATTATATATAATGATAGTAAAAAAATTAATTTTTTTAATATATTATAAACAATATTATTTATCATGATTATTTATTATAAATCTTTTTATATTTTTCATGAAAATTTGATGATGAAAATCAAATGTAATACTAAGTTTTAAAAAAATAATAAAAAATTAGTTGAAACCACTTAAAAAATCAAAGTAAAACAATAATTTGTTAGGAAACAATAAAACAAATATCAATATTATGATTAAAATCGATAAAACACCAAATTTTTTATGATATTCCTTGTCTTTAAATGGGCTGAATGCCTTTACTCCAGAAGGAGTAAATGAATCCAATATTATATGGCTGCATAATCCAAAGAATATTGAAAATGCAAGCAATGTCAAATTAATTTTCAAAGGGGAAATCAATCCCATATTTACAGAAACAACAAGGAGAGCAATAGCTACTAAAAATATTGGAGACAATTTTTTATTAAGGAATAGCAATGCTAAAGCAATTATCAATATCAATAGGATCATTAGATTTCTTGAACTATTGAAATCCAAGTCATAGGAAGACAATCCCATTCCAAAAAACAAAAATAGTGATAAAAAAACAGTAATCAGTAATGCTCCTAAAATAGAATGGGTAAATCCTCTATGACTTGAAACCAAGAAAATGACTCCAAGCAAAACAATCACCAAACCTAAGTAATAAGGCAATCCCAGGAAATATAAAAGCAATGCAATCAATGCTCCTAAAGAAATGATAGTGAGAACATGATTTCTTTTAAATTCATGGTCAAAGTCTGGAATATTTGCTGAGATTACCGCTAATGCAATAGCCAAAGGGTCATAAAACATGATAAGAGAAAGAATAAATGCAAATATTGTATGGCCTTTATAAGAGGAAATACTAACACATCCTATTTAAATTAACATACTCTTTTAAACACTCCAATAAGTATGCTTAAATAAATATTGATTTTAAGCCCATATAAACTAAATGAGAGCATTTGAGAAGTAATAATGAGAAATTGTTTACTATATTAAAAAATAGATTGATAAAAAAATAAGTTGATTAAAAAATAGGAAGAATTTTAAAAAATATTTCTAAAAAAATTTATTCAGAAGAATCATTGATTATGCCAAAATATTCTAAAAATGCTTTCATTTGCAAATAAGACCTTTTGCAGATTTTTTCATTTGAATATCCAATAGCTGATAAGACCTCACATGTCACTGCGGGAATCTGGATTAAATTGGCTTCATCCTCAAGAGCCCCTTTAAATGGAATGCCTGCACTTGGATATAAGATCTTTTCAGATCCAACCTTTTTTGAGATATAATCTGCTATGAAATAGCTTTTGGAACAAGGTACTTTTGTACAGAAAACTCCTTCTTTTCCAGGATTTGAATTTGGAGCAGATGAATGGAAATCACCAATTGCAGAGACTTCCAACTTTTTAGCTTTCTTTAAAATCATATTTGTTATAGTGTGCGGCAAATGGGATGATCTGTTTAAATCAATTCCATCAAAATATCTTGAATTATCCATAGTGCTCCTTGGAGAAGCGAAAGGGATAATATAAACTGTACCATTTACAGAACCATTCAAATCTAAATTGGAAAGCTCTTCAATCAAATTCAAGGCAGATATTTGAGGAGCCAGTTCATTGCCATGAACTCCTGCAACAAGCATTATTTTAGGGCCATTATCCCCTATTTTAATCATAGGGGTTCCTTTGATTGCTTGATTTAAAATAAATTTAGAATTATATGATAAGTTAATATTATTAAAAATATTCCTATTAGCAGCGATGAATCCTCCGCTTTCATTAGAAATAATTTCCAATTCTAAATTGTTTTTATTTAAATCATACATAAAATCGCCTTAAGCTTAATTAACAAAAAATTTATAAAAAATTAGTTATACGAAAAGTTTTACAAAAAGTTTTACAGTAATTAATTTATTGTTTATTTTATTTAATATGATTTATTTTAAACTTAAAAACTATATATTATAAAAAACAAAAGTTAAAATGTAATATTTGTTGACAATATTTAATTAACAAGATATTTAACAAAAAATTAACAAAAAAATCAAATTAATAAAATTTATTAAATAATTAAAGTGATAATATGGAAAAAGTCGTTCTTGCATTTAGTGGAGGATTAGACACCACTGTATGCGTTAAATTATTAGAAGAGGAATATAATTATGAAGTAGTAACCGCATGTGTTGATGTTGGCCAACCCCCTGAAGACCTAGAGAAATCTCAAAATTCCGCAGACAAAATCAATACAGGCAAACACTATATCATTGATGCTAAAGATGAATTTGCAAATGAATACATTGCAAGAGGTATCAAGGCAAATGCAGAATATGAAGGTTACCCATTAAGCACTGCACTTGCAAGACCTTTAATTGCAATGAAAATCATTGAAATCGCTGAAAAGGAAGGGGCAACTGCAATTGCACATGGATGTACAGGTAAAGGAAATGACCAATTCAGATTTGAAGCAATCATCAGATCCATGTCTGACTTTAAGATCATTGCTCCAATCAGAGAAAAGAACTTGACAAGAACTGAAGAAGTTGCTTATGTAAAAGAGCATGGGCTTGATTTGGCATATGATAAGATTTACAGTATTGATGAAAACCTTTGGGGAAGAGCTATTGAAGGAGATGTGCTTGAAGACCCTGCAAATGAGCCACTTGAAGACATCTATGAATGGACCAAATCTGCAGAAGACGCTAAAGACACTCCAACTAAAGTAACAATTGAATTCGAAGAAGGAGTTCCAATAGCTATCGATGGAGAAATGATGGGACTTGTAGACCTAATCAACAAAGCAAATGAAATTGCTGGCGAAAATGGTGTAGGAAGAGTGGACATCATCGAAAACAGAATGATTGGTCTTAAAAGCAGAGAAATCTATGAGGTTCCAGGGGCTAAATTGTTAATTGCTGCTCACAAAGCTTTAGAGCCATTGGTTTTAACTGTAGATGAATTAAGATTTGCAGAATACATGAGCACATTATATGCAGACCTTGTATATGAAGCATTATGGCAAGAGCCTTTAAGAGAAGACATAGACCAAGCTATAGATCATATGCAAAGAAGAGTTAGCGGAAAAGTTGTTATGAAATTATTCAAAGGGTCTATGCAAGTAGTAAGCAGAGAATCACCTTTCAGCTTACACAGCATTGAACAAATCACCTTTGAAGACAAAGAAACCGATCAAAGAGAAGTTGAAGGCATGATTAAACACCACGGTCTTCAAGCTGCTAACTATCAAAAATTAAATAGATAATTAGTTTTATCTATTTTACTTTTTTACTTTTTTAATAATTTTTTCTTTTTTT
>JAFRCZ010000259.1 GCA_017404125.1 Methanobrevibacter sp. | reverse complement strand
GAAGAACTAGAAACATGAGAAGCAGAACCAGAAGAACTGGAACCACCAGAAGAACTAGAAACATGAGAAGCAGAACCAGAAGAACTGGAACCACCAGAAGAACTAGAAACATGAGAAGCAGAACCAGAAGAACTGGAACCACCACCTGTAGTTACTTCCTCTATATCATACTCACTGCCATGCCCTGGATGTGCGAAAACAGCAGTAGAAACAAATGATATAATAAAAATTATAGAAATCAATAAAGCTAAACTTTTATATTTATTCAAAAAATCACCACATCATTTAAATCTTAAAAATATTAATTAATTACATTTAATTAAAAAATCACTGGAATCTTAATTAAATCTAATTAACAAATATGAAGGCTAAAAGAGTTTTAATCTTAAAAAACTTTTTTAATTAGATTAATCCTTTAAAAAAATAAAAAAAGATTATAACTCAAAAGAGTTATAATTCTTTAAAAACTATTTTTTATTACGTCTTACATAACCTAAACCAAGTAAAGCGCCGATAGCTAAAACACCTACTACAGCATATGCTAAAGCATTAGAGTCTGTAGATTTGGTAGAAGGAGTTTTAGAAACTTCGTAAGCAGCATCTTCACTTGCGGTATCTGCATCAGCATCTTCAGAAGCATCTTCAGAAGCATCTTCAGCAGGCGCAGCGGTAGCTATAGCACCATTGGTACCTACACCAGCAGATCTGGAACGAACGTATGGACTTGAAGTAGGATTGTTATTGTTACTGCTTGCGCCAATTGCATTGGAACCGCTGTTGGCATCAGTTCCATCATTGGTATTGGTGCTAGTTCCATCATTGGTATTATCACTGTTTGAGTTATCATTAGTGTTATTGGAACTTTGCATAGATTTTAATAAATCCTCTTTAGTAACATCCGGAAGACTTTTCAAGAAAGCAATAGGATTTGCTCCACTTGCAGTTCCTTGTTTTAAAGCATTGAATTGCTCTTCGGTAATCCATTTTTCATAATGAGCACCTGGATTTGGAGCAGCAATGAGTTCTGGATTTTCTCTGCCGTTGTATAAATCGATGTTTGCTCTAATCATAGCTGCACGTGAAGCTTCTGAGGTAGCATATTTGCTGGTATCAACAGATGCCATTGTAGTACTTAAGACTACAGCCTTACCTATTTTAAGTTGGTCATCCCAAACAATGAGTACACCTTGGTTATCTCCAGTTCCATCACCTTCACCTTTGGTTTCATTGGTAGGTAATTTTTGTACAAAGTAATTACCTAAACCTGGGGATAAGTCTAATAAGTAAGTTAAACTGTCATCCTTACAGTAAATGGTATCAGCAATGTAAGTATAGGATTCGTTTTCACCTAAAGGATAATTGGATAAAATGAAATCAGTCATGAAGAATCCTGGCTGTACACCTGGACATACGTGTGCATGGTATAGGAAAGTGGACATCTGGTCATATACTGGATGTTCATTCCATGCATTTACCAATGATTGAATATTAAACCAATTTCCATCAGGCACAAATGATTTTTCGATTGCTCTTAATTTTTTAGAATTGTTTAATGTTTCAAATCCTATATCAACTACCTTTTTGCCGTCAAGTTCACCTACGAAGAAATCATTGGTAGCAGGGTTATATCTTAAATAAACCATATTAACTGCATCGGAATCAGGATAGCGCATTGCAAATGCAAACCATAAAGGTTTCCATATAGCTTGGTGAAGATTTAATAAGGTTTGACTGTATAAGGTTGCGCCTAACTCTTCATAAAGACCGTCACGAACAACAACGGTTTCTTGGCCATTTAAGAAAGCATAACTTGCATCAGTACAAACAGTAAAGTCTACGTCATCTCTATCGATGTCAACACCTAACTCTTCTTTAAAGATTTCTTTAGCTAAAACAGCAGCATCGATACCGATTTGTTTTAATTGATCATCAGATAAAGTAGCTTTAGCATTATCAGTATTGGTTCTGGTAGCTTTTTCAAGGTTTAAAGATAAGATGTATTCTAAATCTAAACCGTGACCATCCATACCGTAATCAAATGGTTCGCCATCAATACTTTGAGTAGCACTGGTTGTTCCCATTAAGTAGTCATAATGAGTTTGGTTTAAACCTGAAAATTCATATAAGTATTGCACTAATCTTTCAGGATTAGTGTTGATTTGTTTAATCCACCAGGAATTGTATTGTAACTCTTCTAAGCTACCAGCATCAGCATCAATGCCAGTTTCTTTGGTGAAAAGCTTTTTAACATCGGATGAATTGAATGCGATAATGACCAAATCACCATGTGCAGGTTCAGATGCAGTTGCAGAATACCATCTGATGAAACCCATCATGTTTTCAGTAACGCCAGTGGAAGTAGTGTTCATACCAGTGTAACCGGTTTTACCGATAGTGTCATCCAAGAAGAATAAAGCAGCGTCATCATCAGATCCGCCTGGAACACCAAGTACTTTATAAGCAGTTATATCTGCTGCAGGTTGATTACTGCCAGGGTTGTTTTCCTGAACTGGAGGATAGTATTTCATTAATGCTTGGATAATACTGTATCCACCTAAAGTACCTTCACATATGTGGCCATGGAAAGCAGCTTCCTGAAGTATTTCTCTTGAAACTCCAGCAGCCCAACCATTAGCTAGACTTGCGAAAGACCAAGCATTTTCTCCTTCAACAGCATTGTAATAAGCGTTCCATTCTTTCTTAGTCATATTTTCAGAAATGGTACCAGTATAAACCGGTGTTGTAGCTCCATTTTGATAAATGACTGCTTTTAATTGATTTCCTTTTTTAATAATAAAAGCAAAGTCTATAGGGTCAACCGCACTTTGACGTAACATTAAAACGTTACTGTAAGGTATGTCCCCATAATTTAAAATAGCTTCTAAAGCATCTTCACTAGTTTTATTATTTAATTTTGCAAGACCTGCAGTAGAAACTGCAAGAACGTCGTCAGCATTTTTAAAGTCTAATATTTTATCTGCAGATTCAGCGACAGTCATTCCTAATATGTAAGCTTCAGTAGCTCTAAAATCAAATGAAACATCGCTTAAGCTGGAACTACTGACCATTTTAGATTCAGTAATATAACCAGCAGACATTGCAGTAATATTATAATTGCCTTCTAAAGCTTCGTTCAAACTAAGAATCCATTTTTTAGAATTAAAGTCAAATGATTTTGTAAAGTTAAGATATTTGCCATCTTCAGATACTACATAAAAATCAGGACTGATTTTGTTAGCATCGTTAGAGTATTCATAACCAACTTTAACATTTATTGAACTAGCAGAAGATCCTGAATCTTTGATAATGTTTTTAGTGTTTGCATCATCCACTACGACACTATCAGATTCATCAATTATATCTACATTTTCAGAGGAAACAGATTCTAAATCGTTGCTTCCAACATTAGAAATTCCAATGTCCCCACTTATAGAAACTTCGCTAATATCAGAAGCATCTATAGCACTTTCTGCAGAAACTCCACTTATGACAAGCATTACAAATGTAATAAGTGTAATAAGTAAAATCATCTGTTTTTTAATATTTTGACCTCCTCAAAAATTTTCATTGATATTCCATTAATTAACAATCCATAAATCAGAAAAAAAATTTAATAAGAATATCTAGAAATAATATAGAGTAATAATGATATATACCTATTTATTACGAAAGCAAGGCAAAACGGCTTAAAAGTATTAAAAAAAGTATTATTAATCGTTTATATTTGAAAAAAAAGTAATACAAAGCTTAAAATAAGGATATTACGGCGTTATATTTTTAAGATTAGTTCGTAGAACCATCTAATCAATAAAATAATTAAATCTGATTGAACAATCCCAAATCAAATAGATATAAATTGATTAATCTGAATAAAAAAAGTAATACTATAACACTGTTAAGTACAAAAAGTTAATAAAATAAAATGCATTTTTAAACAAAAAAGTAAAAAAATGGAAAAAGAAATAAAAATTTTTTTTAGAAATTAGAAATTTGATCCATTACCTAAATGCCTTGCGGCTGTTCCAAATTTCCTTGGTTGATTTGAAACCGCTTCTGTTAAGGGCCTTTGGATTGAAATCGTTGATTAAATCCACCAGTTTCTCTATTGCAATTTCACTGTTTTCTACAAGATTCGAATCCTTATGCTCTGTCAGATTTTCAAAGGCTTTAGGGATTTCATCTATCTTTACAATTGGAATATCCAATGATTTTGCCAAGTCTACACTTCCATGGGTTTTATGGAATCCCTCTATTTTGAGTGATGGAATATTGAATACCCCTGCTTCAATGGTCATTCCCATTCCTGCAGCAAAGATAAGGTGGGATGCAGCATTCATAAAGCTTAACAAATCCACATACTGGGGCAAAATCTTAATGTTTGGAGATAATACCAAGTCCTGAACCATATTCCTGTCAAATCTATAAGGTGCAATCAATGCCTTAAGATTAAGCTCTTCAACAGCCCTAATCAATGGCTCTATATCCTCTTCCCTTAAATCTCCTCCAAGGACAAGCAATACAAATTCCTTCATTCCATATTCACCATAGATTTCATCCTTATCTATTAGGCTTCCTTCTTTGATTTGATTATCAACATATTTTGCCATAGGATAACCATTAATGTTTACAACATTTTTAAGTTGATAATTCTTCTCAAGGTATTTTTTATAATCTTCGCTAGGTACAGTGACTAGATTAGCTTGAGAGATGACTTCAATAGGATTGTAAATGTCTTGTTCTATATGCAAAACAGGAATCCTTAAAATATTGGCTGCTACAATGGCTTTTCTAACATCTCCTGCATTGCCTGCTGTAATCAACAAATCAATATTCTTTCCCTTAAGGGCATTATAGGATTTTAGAATATCTTTTGAAATGAGATAAGCCAATTTGCCGGTAGAATTCTTTTTCCCTCTTCTGCCTTCTCCAATAGAATAAACTTCATCACAATGAGGTTCAAGAAAAGCCTTTGAAGACTCTCCATGATAAAGGCCAATTATCTTGTTTAATTTGAAGGATAATTTATCTTCCTTTTCCAATTCCCTTAATCTTTCTATAACTGGAATTATTGTTTTAGAGGGAGTGATTTCTCCAGCAATAGCTATGTTTTTAGATTTCGCAATCTTAGATTCAGTGACTTTAGATTTCATGATCTGAACCTCTCAAGGATTTGATAATGATTAAAACAGCAATCAAATAGAAGAGCCAAACAACTATATCACTTGGACCTGTTTCAATCCAAATAATTGTTTGTGCAAGCAAGATGCCATAAAATGCAGTGAAAATGCTTTTTTTATTATATTGCATAATGTGTAAAACCTTCAAAATAAAGCCTATTATAAACATCTGCACTAACATTCCTATTATTCCAAAGTCAAGCAATGCTGGACCAAATATGGTTGAAGTGATTGAATGAACCCTTCCAATTGTAGCCTGGCCTACTAAAACCCTTGCATCCATATGAGTAAAGAATCCAGTAAGTGTAGCATAAAATAAATTTCCCATTGTGGAGCATTGATTTTCAATGGCTTTTGAGAGTACATTCAATGTAAAAGCAGCCCTATATGATACAAGTTCAATAGGGTTTAATGACCAATGCTGCCAGCTGATAGCCTGAACTGCAATAAAGCCTATCGCTAAAAGTACAGCTGCAATTGCTAAAATAGCAATGATAATGTATTTTACATCAACATCTCTTGTATAATACAAAGTAATTAGAGCAGATAGCATGATTGCAATAGGTGTTGTTCTATAGCCGGTTAGAGCAAATAAGATCAATCCAATTATAAGCAATATGTAATGGGATTTCCTATTGTATTTAGCAATAAGAATGTTGATAGAAGGCAAGAATATTATGTAGGATAAAAGCCATATTTTTGTTGCAGCTTTTGCCTTTAATGTAGCAGAGAAAAGTGGTATTCCGCCTAATAGAACTATGTTTATAATTTGAAGTAGGATTCCTAAAGAAACCAATCCAACTATGATTAATTCATTTCTAGTATATGAATCGGATATGGATAGTTTATCAGGATTTAAGCTTAAATCAGGGTTTGAATCAAGAATATTAAAATTCTTATTTAAAAAGTAGTTAGCTATGAAAATGCCTATAATGAAGAATAAAAGTCCCAATCCAATGTAAAGATATAAATCCAAATTAGGAGCAGGCAATTTTTGATACATATACCACATAGGCATAGCTATAATCATGAATATAATTACCATAGCTACAAGGATTAGCGGATGAAAAAGATCAAAATTTCTATTTTCTAAATTAAAATTCATAAAAACCCCTATTAATAAGCATTATTTTGAATTAATATTTTAGATTTTGTTTTAACTATTATATAAGTTTATTAAATGAAATTTTAAATGAAATTTTTTCTAATTTTTTTCTGATATAATGGAATTTCCTAATTATTTTTCGAAACCCTTAATTTTTATAAAGAATCATTAAAAATTTTCAAAAATATTTCCTATGAAAAAGAAAAAAAATATAACAGAAAAAATTTTATTTCATTAAAAAGTATACAAGAGACTTAAAAAAATAGGAATTTATTAAAAATTATTTCAAAAATATAAAACAAATGCTACAATAGATGAAAAAATCATAAAATAATACAAAAAATCAAAAAATTTAGCAAAAATTTTAAAAAAAATTGAGAAAGATCAAGAAAAAATTATGATAATATCAATTTTAGCATTGAAAAATCCCTTAAAAAAATGATATTACAAGAGATATGAAATGATGATGATGAGAAATTAACAGGATTATGATATGATAATAACATTAAAATAATTTATAAAAAATTTGAAAAAAACTTACACTTGAAATTAATGTCAAGAATTTTCTGGCCTTAAAATTGGCAAAAAATGATAATAACAGGTTAACTCATTATACAGTTGAAATCTACGTCTAAGAGTTACAATGAAAAAATGATGGAAAATACAACTCAATGAATTAAAAATGCATATGAATTGAATAATCATGAAGAAAAAATGATATTACACTATTCAAAAGAAAAATTTAAAAAAAAAACAGGGAAAATAATTGTAAAAAAAATTATAAAAAAAGAGGTTGATGAAAATTAAAAATTAATCTTCTTGTTTTTCAGCTTCTAAAACATAAGTTTCTTTTGGCTTGCTGTCAATTTGCAAGTCACTGTCATCAGGTTGTCTGTTCAATAAACGATCAATGAAACTTCTGTTTTTATATCTGTCAATCAAAAGCCTATCAGCAGTTAGCAATTGATCCTTATAAGCTATTTCCTTAAGAGTGTCTTGAAGTTGCTGGTTGACATTATGCAATTCCTTATCCTTTTCCAGAACAAGTTCATCATGTCTTTTTCTCTCTTCAAGGAGATTTTCTTCAGCCTTTTGCATAGCCAAATCTGACTTTGCCCTTTCAAGCCTAATCTCTTCATTAGCCTGTTTGATAAGCTGATCTTTCTCATCAATAATATCATAGCATTTAGCGATAGCTGATTTGTTTTCTTCAACCAATTCCATAATTTCCTTGTTCTTCTGGGAAATTTCCTGGTTTCTTTGTTCCATAATTTCATTTATGGATGAATCAGCATCACTGCGGGATTGCTTTAAGTCTGAAATGGTATTTTTATTGTCATCGATTTGAGATTTTAGTTTATCAATCTCATTTAGATAAGATTCATATTCACTTAATCTGAGAATCATTACTTTCTCTCCACCATCGAAATTATCCTTTTTAGATAAGTCGATACGATAAGTGAAACTATTTCCTCTCTTATATTGTTTAACTTCTTTTTCCAACATAAAAATACCTTCAAAGAAAAAATTGATATTATCAAGAATTTCAATATAATATTTCAAAATAAAAATATTAACATTATTATATATGTTAACTCATTGCATATAAACTTAATTTAAAAAAGTGTGAAAAAAATCAATTTGTAACTCAAAAAACTTTAAAAATTTCTAAAAAAACTAACATGAGTCATAATGATGATACAGCAGGATTTTTGCGATGATGATTTGAGTTATCAATTTTTGAAAATAATTTAGAAAGTTAAAAATAATCTAAAAAAATGGCAAGTGATGTTTCAAGTGTAAAAATTGAGTTACAAAAACTGAAATAGAGTTTAATCAAAATCTCCATAATTCCAAATGATAATGACATTATAATTCTTGAAAAATTTGAAGATCCTGAGCTAAAATTTTAAAATTGATAAAACTTTAAAAAAATAGGGAATTGATATGCATGAATGTACAAAAATATAGCATGTAATATCATTGAGTTAACGTTGTATCTACAAAACGTCACAATAAGCATTG
>JAFRCZ010000258.1 GCA_017404125.1 Methanobrevibacter sp. | reverse complement strand
GTTTTAAAAAAAAGGTTTAAAAAAAGTATTTTAAATCTTTAAAAATTATAAAAAAAGAAAGTAAAAAAAGTAAAAAAATAAGATTTTAGTCCAAATGGCTAAAATCTAACTTATTTTTTAATTTAAGTCTCTGCCAAAGATGTGAACAGCACAAGTACCACCAGTACCACCTACATTATGGGTCATACCGATTTCAGCACCATCCACTTGACGTTTGCCTGCTTCTCCCCTTAATTGCCATACGATTTCAGCAGCTTGAGCAATACCAGTAGCACCAAGAGGGTGACCTCTTGCCTTTAAACCACCAGATGGATTGATTGGACAATCACCATCAATATTGGTGTGTCCTTCCTCAAGAACTTTTCCGCCTTCAGCCTTTTCAGCAACTCCAAGGTCTTCAATTGCAAGCAATCCATTGATTGAGAAACAATCGTGAACTTCAGTAGCATCAACATCTTTTACAGTAATTCCTGCCATATCATAAGCTTTTCTGGAAGCTGCAATGGTTGCATCCAAAGTAGTAATGTCTTTTCTGCTGTGCAATGCAATGGTTCCAGAAGATTGTGCAGATGCCTTTACATAAACTGGAGTGTCAGTGAATTCTTTAGCTCTTTCTGCTGCACAGATAACAATAGCTGCTGCACCATCAGAAACAGGTGAACAGTCTAATAAAGTTAATGGATCTGCAACAGGAGAGGAAGCCAATACCTTATCTACAGTTACTTCAAATGGGAATTGAGCATTAGGGTTGTTTGAAGCATTTTTGTGGTTTACTACAGACATCATAGCCAATTGCTCTCTGGTAGTTCCATATTCATACATGTGTCTTTGAGCAATCATAGCATATAATGATGGGAAAGTAGCTCCTTGCTGTGCTTCCCATTCTTGATCTGATGCAGTGGCAATAGCTGGTGTTGCATCTACAACATCAGTCATCTTTTCTACACCTGCTGCCACAACTATATCATGATAGCCAGAAGCAACAGCCATAATACCTTGCCTAAGTGCTAATCCTCCAGATGCACAAGCAGCTTCAACTCTTGTACATGGAATTGGGTTCATACCCATACTATCAGAAATAAGTGCTGCTATATGTTCTTGGCCTACGAAAAGACCTGCAGACATGTTTCCTACAAACATAGCTTCCAAATCTGCACCGCTGAGGTTTGCATCTTCCATAGCTCCAAGACCAGCTTGTGAAATTAATTCTCTAAATGAACTGTCCCATAATTCTCCGAATTTTGTTTGGGAAGCTCCGATAATTGCAACATCTCTCATTTTTTCACCTTTGTCATAAAATAATTATAATTAATTCCTCTAACTATACTCTATCTAACCTTATCCTCATCTTTCTATGCCATTCTAAGTTTTCCTTTGAATTTAGCATAAACAGCATAATCAACATAAATCTTTTTAGAGAGGATTTCTTCAGTTGTAGGAGCTAAATTTTTAACTTCTTCTATTCTGTCATTTACAGTTAAGGTAAATCCGTCACTACCTGCACCTGAACCATAGGATACAATGAAGATCTTATCTCCAGGTTCTGCCTTATCCAAAACATTGGAAAGCGCTAAAGGAACAGCACCAGAGTAGGTATTTCCTACATTAGGAGTTAAAAGCCCATCTTTATATTGTTCTGGAGTAAATCCTAATTTAGTAGCTGCTCTTAAGTAAAATTTACCGTTAGGTTGATGGAAAATAGCATAATCATAATCTTCCACTTTAGTATCGGTTTTTTCGAGCAATCCTTTTGCTGCACCGAATACATGTTTGAAGTAAGCTGGGTCACCAGTGAATCTTCCTCCATGACTTGGGTAAGGCTGACCTTCTCTTCTGTAAAAATCAGGAGTGTCTGTAGTGTAACTATATGTGGTTCCAAAGTCTGCAATGGTGTTTTTATTACCAATGATATAAGCTGCACCACCAGCAGAAGCAGTGTATTCCAAAGCATCTCCAGGGGCTCCTTGGGAAGTGTCTGCACCAATAGCTAAACCATATTTAATCATGCCAGAGTCAACTAAACCCATAGTAGCTTGAATACCTGCAGTACCTGCTTTACATGCAAACTCCAAGTCTGCTGCAGTCATATCAGGTGTAGCGCCAATTGCTTCAGCAACTATTGTAGCAGTTGGCTTTACTGCATAAGGATGAGATTCAGACCCGACATAAACTGCCCCAATGTCTTGAGGGTCAATTTGTGCTCTAGCTAATGCATATCTTGCAGCGGTTACTGCAATGGTTGCAGTATCTTCATCAGAGGAAGGTACTGATTTTTCATTAACGATTAAACCGTTTGAGATTGAATCAGGGTTATCTCCCCATACTTTTGCGATTTCTTCTACTTTTATTCTATATGAAGGCACATTTGCCCCATATCCAACAATTCCTGCCATTAAATCACTACCATTTAATAATTTAGTTTTAATTAAAATAGCTAAATAATTGCTATTAATT
>JAFRCZ010000257.1 GCA_017404125.1 Methanobrevibacter sp. | reverse complement strand
TTTATCCTTAGCTATTTTTAAATAATTTGTTTAAAAATTGTTTTTAATTTTTTTATAGATTCTTTTGAAATTTTTATAATTTTATAATATTTATATTATGTAATTGATTATTTATAATAATTGTTATATTAAATATATTAAAAAATCTCTAATCATTCGTTTAATTTTTAAATAATAAAAAATATATCAAATTATAGGGGAATTTTGATAATTAGATTTTGTTAATTAGATTTCGATAATTTGATTGAGGCTTTTAAATGCAAATAAAAGAGAATAATGCTCATAATTTTCACATAAACAATATTTTGAAAAGATTGGAAGAAAAAGAATTGGATGCTATGCTAGTAGCTAATTTCAACAATATTTATTACTTGTCAGGATACTTGTCAACAAGCTTTGCATTTTTAATCATTAAGGAAAATCCGATCATTTTTGTATCTGGAATGGATTTGGAAAATGCTCATAACACCTCTTCCATTGATATTGTAAAGTATGAATCCTATGATAAACTGATTGGATATCTAAAGGAAGAAGGGATAATGAATTTGGCAATGGAATCTGATTTGGCTGCAAGTGTTTATGAGAAATTTAAAGATTTCAATTTATCATTTTCTGATGCAATCTCTAAGGAAAGAATGATTAAAACTGATGATGATATTGAAAAAATAGTTAAGGCTACTGATATTGCACATAAATCATTGCTCGAGTTAGATGTCAGATCCAAGCAGGAAAAAGGAGCTCTTGAATGGGAATGTGCATATGAATTGGGCTATCTGATGAGAAAAAATGGTGCAAGCGTTGAATCATTTGATACAATATTTGCATCTGGTCCAGTATCAAGTCTGCCACATTCAACCCCTAGACAAGCTATTTTAGAAACTCCGGTTCTAGTGGATTATGGATGCAAGTTTGAAGGATATTGCAGTGACACTACAAGAACTTTCATCTACACAGAAAAACAAGAGGAAATATCAGATATTGTTCTTGAAGCTCATGATAAGGCCATTGATGCAGTTAAGGAAGGGGTTAAAGCATGTGAAGTTGATAAGGTGGCAAGAGACATCATTACTGAGTATGGCTATGGAGAAAATTTCATTCATAGCACTGGCCATAGCTTAGGATTGGACATTCATGAAAATCCCTCCTTATCCATGAAGGATCAGACTGTTTTGGAGAACAATATGATTGTAACCATTGAGCCTGGAATCTATCTTGAAGGAGAGTTTGGAATAAGGATAGAGGATATGGTTTTAGTTGACAAAAAGGGCAAGTTGATTGGTAATTTACCTCAAATATTATAATTTATTTTTTTTTAATTTTTTTACAAATTTTTTATTTTTCTTTTTTAATTTTTTAATCTAATTTTAATTTTTTTATCAATATTTAATTTTATTAAATGACTTTAATCTTATAAAATCATCATAATTTTACTTATTTTTTAAAATATTATAATCAAATCGTTTTTTTAAGTCTAAAAATAAGTTAAATTTATTAATAACCTATACAAATCTATTATCAATGTTTATTGAAGATTTAATAAATAAATTATCAGATATGATAGAAAATAAGATTAATCAATCGATTTTAATGGGCTTTCAAGAATACTTGCTTAAAGCCGGAATATTCACATTGGCTTCTCAAATTTTAGCAATTCTCATATTAATCTATGTAGTGATTTTAATTTTATTAACATTATTTTCAATAATGTTATCATTCAACATATTCTATGCTATTATTTTAGCTATTTTCGTTCCAACCATAGCATTTATTCTGATTTTATTTATGAAAATAGAAAATAGGGCAGGTGAAATAGAAAACTCCATTCCAGACTTTTTAAGACAGTTATCCTCTATGTTAAGGGTTGGTTTAAGTTTGGAAAATGCTTTAGTAGATATGTCCAATCATGGAAAAGGGCCATTGTATGATGAACTGCGAAGAGTGGTTGTAGAGATAAGAATGGGAAAATCTTTAGATGAATCATTCAATAATATGGCAATGAGATTAGATTCAAAAGACTTGGAGCGCAGTTTTAAAATCATATTGAATGCTCATAAAAGTGGAGGATCATTATCTGATATCATTCTTGATGTAAGTGATGATTTAAGGGCTATGATGGTTTTAAAAAGAGAGAGGAAAGCAAGTGTCATGATGTCAATCATGTTTCTTCTTATTGCATCAACAGTTGCAGCTCCTTTTGCACTTGGAATGGTTGGAGTTTATTCTGCTTTTATGATAGACTTAGGCAAGGGAGGGGCCATATGTGAAGTTGCACCACTTGCAGCAGAAATTTATTTAATCATTCATTCTATTCTTGCTGGTTTTTTAATAGCATTGATAATGTATGGAGACTTAAAGAAGGGACTTAGATATTCCATTCCAATCACATGCTCTGCTTTTTTGGTATTTTATCTAATCAATAACTTTGGTCCAGCTTTCTTTGGATTAATTTGATGGGGGTGAAAAATGAGAAAGAAAACTTTTAATTTTCAAAACAGATTCATTAATGACGATAAAGGGCAAGGCTCTGCTGAATTGATATTGATTATTGGTGGTATAATTGTAATAATTTTGATTGTAGTTTCAATGTATAAATCATATCTAGTTGATTTGGGGACTGAAATTGATTCAAATGAAATAAATACTTTAAACAGTTCCTTTAGTGATATTGCCTCTAAATTTGAATAATTTTTTTACTAAAACTTATTATTGAATAAAACAAATAGTTTATTAATTGTTTAAATATTTTAAAAAAGTTTTTAAATCTAAAAGCTTTTAATTATTCAAAAATTAAATTTAGGAGTCAAGATCATGAAATTCTTAATTAATGGTGAATTTATAGATAAATCAGACCATTATGATGTCATAAATCCATACAATGGAAAGATTGTAGATACAGTTCCTATTGCATATAGGAGTGATGTGGATAATGCTGTTGAAGCGGCTAATAATGCAAAGAAGGCACTAAATAACTTATCTGCAAAGGAAGTTTCAATAAACTTGTTTAATGCATGTGAAGAGCTTGAAAAGGAAAGCGAAAATATTGCAAGGCTCATTGTTGCCGAAGCTGGAAAGCCATATAAGCAAGCTATTGTTGAACTTCAAAGGTCTGTAGAGACATTGCAGTTTGCAGCTGAAGAGGCAAAAAGAATCTATGGGGAATCTGTACCGATTGATGCAACTGGTTCTGTTGATGCAAGGTTTTTGGCATTTACAAAGAAAGTTCCTCTTGGTGTTGTAGGCGCAATAACTCCATTCAATTATCCAGTTAATTTGGCATTGCATAAGATAGCTCCAGCTATTGCAGCTAAGAATTCTGTTGTTATGAAACCATCTATGGAGGCGCCGCTTGCAGCTTTAAGATTGGCAGAAATAATCAACAATCATTTTCCAAATGGTGTAATCAACACTGTCACAGGTTATGGCAGTGAAGTTGGAGATGCGATGGTCGTATCAACTGGAATAAACAAGATTTCATTTACAGGAAGCGTTGCCACTGGATTATTCATATCCTCAAGGGCAGGAATGAAGAAATTGACATTGGAGCTTGGTGGAAATGATCCTTTAGTTGTGCTTGAAGATGCAGATATTGAAAAGGCAGTTAGCGCAGCAACATCTGGTGCATTCCTATTTTCAGGACAAGTCTGCATTGGTGTAAAAAGAATCATTTTGGATAATAAAATCGCAGATGAATTAATTGATCTTTTTGCAAAAGAGGCAAGCAAGTTAAAGATGGGAGATCCGATGGATGAATCAACAGATATCGGGCCTGTAATCAATGAAAGCTCTGCAATCAATATTGAAACTTCTGTAAACAGTGCAATTGAAGATGGTGCAGAGCTTATTCTAGGTGGAAATCGCAAGGATTGCTTCTTTGAACCTACCATTTTGGATAATGTAACTATGGATATGGATATAGTTGCTAGCGAAACATTTGGTCCAATTGCACCTATCATTAGAGTTGATGGCATTGATGAAGCCATTAAAGAGGCAAACAACACTCAATACGGCCTTCAGGCAGGAGTATTCACTGAAAACATTCGTAATGCTTTAAGATGTGCAAATGAAATAGATGCTGGTTCAGTTTTAATCAATAAGGAATCAACATTCAGAACAGATGCTATGCCATTTGGAGGATTCAAGTCAAGTGGTATGGGAAAGGAAGGAATCAAATATGCAGTTGAGGATATGTGCAAAAGCAAATTGATTGCATTCAATTGCAAATAATTTAATAAAGTATTAATGCTAAACTATTATTAAGTAAAACGAGAAGTATTGTGATATTATGTGGGATACTGCTAAAGATTATAGAATTTTAATAGCTATGCATGCTCGTGACTTATTCCTAAGAACTGTTCAAACTGGAAGTTTCAGAGGGAACTGGAATAAAAAGGGAGCAATTGAAGAAACTAAAAGGATGGAACTTGATTTAAAGTCTTTGCTTTACTGCTATCTTGAAGGAGATACTTTGGCAAATTGTGAAGATGTTGATAAGCTTGAAGAAAAAGCCAATAGGATCATTGATTTCCTTGGCGGTGAGGATTGGGCTCATAAGTTTATGAATGGTGCCCCTAAGGATGAAAGGGAAAAGACTGAAGAGAATATTGCTAAGGTCAGATTCTTCCTTGACACCATTTTAGGCCTTAGAAACAGATTCAAATTCGGACCAATCGATGATCCAATCATTGGAATTGATGTGAAGGTCGGTGAAATCATGAGTGTCAGCAAACATCCTAATGCTGATTCCCTAATGATCTGTAACGTAAATCTTGGAAAAAGAGCATTGAAAGTTGTTACCAATGACTTGACCGTT
>JAFRCZ010000256.1 GCA_017404125.1 Methanobrevibacter sp. | reverse complement strand
TTTTTATTCTGATTATTTTTTTGATATCATTTCGCAAAAACAGACTTAATAAGATTTATATTCTAAAAAATTAAAGAGTTATATATTTGATTTAATCTAAATAATTCAATTAATAATATGAGTGCTTTTTATGTCTAATTTAAACACATGTTCAAATGAAAAACTGTCATTCAAATATTCTGACGAATGGGAATTGGAAGATGTTCCATTGGAGAATAATCCTGATTGTGTAGCTACCTTAAGCTATGTGGATGGCAGCTTATTAAATGTAATTGCATTTCAATCCGAAATGCCTTCCTTAGATGATTTCAAGGAAATAATTGAAGAAAGCCTATTGAATGACAATGCAGAGATTGTAAGTTCTGATATAGCAAATGTCGGCAAAAGATCAACTATTCAGATACATTCCAGGATTTCCATTCCGGAAATAGATTTTGAAATGTTTTCAGTTGTGTTTTTGGAAGATGGATTTGTCTATATATTTGAGCTAAGGACAATCAGCGATATAGTTTCCAAATTTATGGAAATAGTCAGAACCTTTGAAATTCTAGAATAATTTTTTTCTTTTTATAATCCCTATTTTTTCTCACATACTGAACTATTTTTTATTCTTCTTCTTCATATTCATATTCAATTCCATCTATTTTTCAAGATTTTTTATAAAGATTTATTAACCTAATTGTTAAGACTATAATTATTTATTAAATAATATTCAATTGCTAGGGTGTAATTATGAAAAGGTCACGGATACTTATTTCACTTATAGTTATCGTATTTGCCATGCTTGCGACATTGGTAGCTGCTAATGAAATGGGCTTTTTTAATGATGTAGCTAATTATAATGTAGATATTAATGAATTAGATAAAGAATTAACCATTGATAATTCCAATTGGCGTTATGATGAGGAAAACAACATTTATTATCAGCTTGGAATTCCATACTGCCTAAATCCTGAGGCAAGTGAATATGAATCATTGGGAATCTATGTTCCTGGAGATTATTTCAGGGGAGAGGAAAATTCCAATGGAACCTATACATGTTCAGTAGTGGATTCTGATGTTGGAAACTATTCTGCAACTACAGCACCTATTGTAATGCCTATTGACACAGCAGGATATTCTGCCCATAAGGCCCCTACATCCTATAATGCAAAGGATGTTAAAGAGTTTACAGATGCAGGTTTAATATATGTGGATGCTGGCTGCAGAGGCAAGGAAAATGGTGGTTCTTATTCTGGTGGAGTGCCATGGGGCGTAACTGACTTAAAGGCAGCAGTCCTATATTTGAGATTTAATGGAGACACACTACCAGGAGACAGTGAAAGAATATTTGCATTTGGCCATAGCGGTGGCGGAGCTCAAAGTGCTGTATTAGGCGCAAGCGGTGACAGTGAATTATACACCCCTTACCTTGAATCCATTGGTGCAGCTATTGTAGATAGGAATGGCAACAAGCTTTCTGACAGCATCTGTGGAGCAATGTGCTGGTGTCCTATCACTTCTTTGGATACTGCAGATGGAGCTTATGAATGGACTATGGGCCAATACAGTTCAGAGGGAACTCGTGGAGACGGTACCTGGACCAATGCACTGTCTGATGACTTGGCTGTTTCCTATGCTGAATACATCAATGATTTGAAACTTAAAAGCCCTGGTGGCCAGACTTTAAGTCTTGAACAGTCACAAAACGGCATTTATGCTTCAGGATCCTATTATGATTATATGCTTAGTGTTGTGGAAACTTCTTTAAACAATTTCCTGAATGAAACTACTTTCCCATACACTCCAAGTTCCAATAGGGATATGGGCTTTTCCGATAGCGGTTTGCCTATGGGAGGTTCCAGTCAAGAGACCTATCAAACTGCACAGGAGTACATTGATTCATTGAACAGTGATGAAGAATGGATCAGCTATGACAGTTCAACTAATACTGCAAAAATCACTAGCATTGAGGCATTTGTAAATCATTGCAAATATCCTTCAAAGGATGTTGGTGCTTTTGATGATTTAACTAGAGGTCAGGCTGAGAATGACTTATTCGGTAATGATGATAAGGAATACTTGCACTTTGATAGCATTATGGCAAGTATCCTAAAGGACAATGGAAATAAATATGCTCGCTATTATGATTTTGATTCCTCAAAAGCAGGAGACTATGCAAGTGATTTCACTAGAATGGATAAGATGAACAATACTATTGAAACCCGTTCAAACATGTATAATCCAATGTATTATCTATGTGATTACTATGATGGCGAAGGATTTTCCGAGCCAGCTAAATATTGGAGAATAAACTCCGGAATAGAACAGGAAGACACTTCATTCACTGTCGAAACCAATTTGGCACTTGCTCTAGAGCAATGTGATGATGTAGATAGTGTTGACTTTAATCTTGTATGGGGTCAAGGCCATACTCAAGCAGAAAGAACTGGATCTGCAAATGAAAACTTCATCAATTGGATAAATGGTTGCTTGAATGAGGAATCAGGTTTTCTTCCATTTGATTTCTAGTTAGAATCTGATTTTAATTT
>JAFRCZ010000255.1 GCA_017404125.1 Methanobrevibacter sp. | reverse complement strand
TGGTTTCACTTATATTGAACATTGATGATGACAATAGCTATTACCACAATATTCTGGAGAAGGATATGAAATCCATTTTTTCCGAACCCAATGACAAGGAAGGGTTCATATTCCTGGAAATAGATGGCCTCTCCTATCCTACATTAAAAAAGGCATTGGAAAACGGGGATATGCCTACCTTATCC
This sequence comes from Methanobrevibacter sp., assembly GCA_017404125.1. Lineage (GTDB taxonomy): Archaea > Methanobacteriota > Methanobacteria > Methanobacteriales > Methanobacteriaceae > Methanobrevibacter. Next base: position 2,175 of record JAFRCZ010000255.1, on the reverse strand, counting down.
AAATGGCTTGAGGATGAAAGCCATAGGCTAACTGAATGGGAAACAGATCTATCAAGCCAAACATCTGCATCACAGGCAGGGATACTCCATGGAAACAACAGCAATATTCCTGCATTCCGTTGGGTTGAAAAAGAAAAGGATAATCGCATAATATCTTCAAATGGAAGGGAAAACTCCAAATTGATTGAAAAAAGAATATCAAATGGAAAAGGCCTGCTTTCAAATAATGGAGCAAGCAGAAGCAACTTATTTTCAGGGGATGCAAAAGACCAGATCCTTACATTCAGCAAGCTTTCAATATCTGAAGGCATCAAGTCAGGTAGCTGGTATTATCTATACTCAAAGCCTTATGCCATTACAAGAATCCTGATACTGTTTATTTGTGATATGTTTATGGAATTCATTTCAAGAACCAGACAGCTATTCATGAATATTCAGCCTCGCTTAAAATGGAGGGGCTTGGCTTATTATCTTGCACGTGGAGGCAGCAATGTAGCTATGAGGGAAGCTACAACATTTACATTGATTGGAGATATCTTTGCAGGCTATTACAATGTGATGTATGCAACATATATGGGATATGATGAAATAGCCCACCACTCAGGCATTGAAGACTATGATGCATTTTATGCACTCAGACAGATCGACAGGCAATTCAAGCGCTTGAAAAATGCGACAGAAAAATCAAATAGGGATTATAAGCTAATTGTCCTATCAGATCATGGCCAATCCCAAGGCCCTACATTCAAGCAAAAGTTTGGCATAAGCTTGAATGAATTGGTTGAAGGCCTATTGCCTGATGACATTACAGTACACAGCATCCTCCACTCCAACGATGACCACTTCAGAGAGAAATACTCAATAAAGCCATATGTTGAAGACAATCTGGATAGGATTGACAGAAGGATTGAAGAATCCATTGACAATACAAAGGAAAGAATAGACACCAGAATAGACCATACCCATGAAAGAATCGACAATACAAAAGAGAAGATAGACAGCAGATTAGACCACACAAAAGAAAAGATAGAAAGGTCATTGGATATTGGAATAAGCCCTAGGGATAGATTCAATCATATCAAAAGCAATTCATCAGCACTAGAATATTTTGAAAAGCTCAAAAAGGACAGAAGCTTTTTGAATAATGATGAACCTATGACAAAAAGATTAGGCAATATTTCCAAGGATTTGGACTTGGACATAAGGTTTTCAAACAAAACAACTGTAAGTGAAGAGACTGCACAAACAATAGTCCTTGCTTCCGGAAACTTAGGCTTGATTTATTTTACAGACTGGTCCGACAGAATGACATATGAACAGATAGAAGATGCATTTCCTGGACTCATCCATGGATTAGCTCATCATGAGGGAATAGGATTCGTTATGGTGAAATCTGATATATATGATACAATAGTCTTATCGAATGATGATGTGCTTTACCTTGAAAGCGAAGAATATTCTGGAAATCATTTCCTAGACAAGTTTGGAAAGAATATCATCAGTAAGCTTAAAAGAACAGATAAATTTGCACATGTTCCCGATATTCTGGTAAACAGCGAATATGACATGGAGAGCGGTGAAGTCTATGCCTTTGAAGAATTGATTGGAAGCCATGGGGGAGCTGGAGGAAGTCAGCAATATCCATTTATTTTATATCCAAGCAATTGGAATATGGACGAAGAGATATTTGGAGCTCAAAACGTTCATAAATTCTTTAAAAGAGAAATGGAAAAGTCATGGGATGAAAAATAAGGATTTTTTAAAATGGAAAAATATCTAAAAAATAGTATAATGAATTTTTTATATTGAAAAAGTCAAAAATAGAAAAAAGAATGATTAAATAAATCAATCATCCTAAATAAAGCTCAACAATCCTAAAGACACCACTATCAAAATCAATGTGGATATTGAATCTGTCAAGCTTGTAGATAATGGAATAACGATATTATCTGGGTCAAGACCTCTTCTATATGAAATTGTTGAAATATAGAATACTACAAGCAACATGATTAATATCAAGATCATACCAGCTATAAGGCTTATCAAAATGGAAGGAAGGACTCCGACGCCAATGTTATTGAAAGCTCTAGTGGATGATTCAGCCAAGAATCCAATCAATGGATACATTATTATAGCTAAGGAAACAATAGCTATGAAGTTTTCCATGGTGTGCTT
>JAFRCZ010000022.1 GCA_017404125.1 Methanobrevibacter sp. | reverse complement strand
TTATCATCAAACTGTAAATATCATAATAAGGCAATATTTTTACATAAATGCATAGGAATAATCCTTGAATCAAATAGATGCCATAGCTATATTTTGCTATTAAAGAGACAAAACGTCTGAATAAACTATTCTCATTTTTTATAAATCCTAAATCAAGACCAAATTTATTGAAGTTTTTAAATAATAGGAATACTCCAATAACTTCAAGGCTTATAGGCAAGGAATACCTGTTTAATGTGTGGAATTTTGTAGGAGTGGAGAAATAAGTTACAATTACCATAATAAGCAATGCAGATAATAATGTCAATGCTAATGCAAAGTAAGGATTATTCAATATTTCTCTCTTGTTATGTCTTAAATAGTATCCTGCCACTACTAAACCAATCGGACTTACAAAATAGCTTAATTTAATTGGAAACTTGATGTTTAAAGTAAAGTCAAACAAGCAGGTTATTAACCAAAACACCAGGAAATATTCTGCTTCCTTCAAATCAGAATGCTGCAGCCATTTATTAAAGATAGGCATTATCAGATAAGTGCCTAAAATCATCCAAAAGAACCAATATGGTAAAAATCCTGGGGACTTTGCCATGAAAACGCCATAAAAGAAATTCAGTATTGAATTAACATCAAATGCATAAATGAAGTTATACCCAAAATAATAAGATGCAATTACTGCAATAGCTCCTGTAACAAGCCCCCAAAATACAAATGGCTCAACGATACGAGGAATTCTTTTTCCTAAAAACTCTTTGATTGTCCATTCCCGTCCAAGAGACAAAGCACCAGCTAACATTAAAAACAAATCCACACCAATTCTAAGGTTATTGCCTGTAAATTGAGAAACCAACCATCGAATAGAGGGACCTGTAGCAAAATCTGCCATCACATGAATTCTTGTAACTGCATAAACATGCACAGCTATAACTGTAAGAATAGCTACTGCTCTCAAAGCATCTAAATAAAATATACGTTTGGATTTACTAACAGCCATAAGAAAACCTTAAAATTCTTTCAATAAATAAATACCAGTGATAAAACTCCAAAGAATCAAAGTATAAACAGATAATCTTTCAAATATAGGCATATAAACACTTCTTATATTAAAAAACATAACCCAAAATGCAATTAATCCGATGATTCCTAAAATTAGGGTAATTTTCTGATAAATATCAAATTTATCCATGGACCTTGAAATAATTGCAAGTAAGATATTTCCTCCAAGAATTGCCATTATAGCCCCTAAACTATGATATCCTTCAGTTAAAGGATTGCCTGCATGTATCAAAGCCACTATTATTACTCCAATAGAAGTTATTGCTGTTAAAATATAAAAAACAGTTATATTTTTAACTATGAATTCTTTAAATTTATAATAATTAGCAAATAATAAGCTTAAACCGATTATAATAAAAGCAGAGTTCATTAAGAAGAATAATGGAGAGTTGATATTAGGAATCCCCAGTTCTGAAATTGTATGGAAAAGATATGTATTAATCAATGAATCATTATAAGCAAATGCACTAACGTATTCGGCTATCATATAGTATAAGCTACCTATAATAAAAACAATTCCAGCAAATTTAGATTTCATATTGAATCACCATTATGAAAATAATTTACTATTTATCTAATAACTAATGAAACTAAGGAATAAACTTAAAGATTAATTAAAATTCAATAGTTTTAAAAGCCTTTTCAAGTTCTTCCTCTTGATTCATTTGCTCTTTAACTTCCTTTACTAATTCCAAATCAGCTTTTGTTTCAGGATATCTTGGAACTGCCTTACAGCCACCATCATCCCTTTTGGATATTTCAAAGGTTCCTATCTTTTCTGCAATTCTTGTTATCTCAACTTTATCAAGACCAATAAGAGGGCTTAAAACAGGAACATCAAGATCTTCACGTGTTGCAAGTATATTTGGAAGTGTTTGAGAAGCTACCTGTCCAAGACTGCTTCCATCAATAACAGCTTCAGCATGCATTTTCTTAGCCAATTTACCTGCAAGCTTATACATGCCGGATTTGCATAAGACACAAGTCATTTTCTCAGGGGCATCTGATTTGCAGGTAGAAAGATAATCTCCATATTTAACTACTCTTCTCTTTATAGGTGCACCGCTTGCATAAAGATTTAACTGATCTATCAAGTCATTAAAGTTCTTAAGTGCCTCTGGAGTTGTATAAGGGTCATTATCACAGAATAATGCAATAACCTGACAGCCTCTTTTCATCATCAAATAGGTAGCTACTGGTGAATCTATACCGCTTGAAACAAGTGCAACAACCTTTCCTTGAGTTCCAAGAGGCAATCCTCCAGGACCTGGAATTTTCTCATGAAAAATATAAGTGTCATTATCCCTCACTTCAAGATAGATAGTTAGTTCAGGATTTGTTAAATCAACAGGAGAAGAGTATTTGC
>JAFRCZ010000254.1 GCA_017404125.1 Methanobrevibacter sp. | reverse complement strand
TTAATTAAATGAATTTTATTTCATTTAAAACTATATTTTTAATTATTAATATATTTAAGTATTTAAACTTATTGATTAAGCAATGCTAACAATCTATTTTCATTATTGGTTAATTAAATGATTATAGGAAGCATCCAGTAATCTATAGGATTCTATTAATGCTATGGTTTTTGAATCTGTTTCTGGAATTTCATAAACAAATACAAGGGATCCTGCCTTAACTAAGGGAGTATCCACTTTTTTAATTGATGTGCTTTTTGAAGGTCTTGTCTTATTTCTTTTATAATAATTAAAGCCAATATCATTAGTTACTTCTTCAGCTAATTCTACTGATGCATTGTCCATTGTAGGAGTAGCTATATAATATCCTTCACCATAGCCGGGTTCATGGTCATGGCCAACAATGACCAAATCGAAATCTGATTTTTTAACATCACTGACTACGTAGTCATGAACAAGAGACTCTCCATTGGCACGGCCTTTCTTAAATTTTTCTGGAGAATCGGTTACCTGAACATAGTAGTTTACAATTTCAGCATCCTTATGGTTAATTGCAAAGAATCTGCAGACAAGTGGAAGAACAAATTTATGGAGTTTTTCCCTTGAGTGCATACCTGAAACAACGGCAATTTTTACTGTTGTATTGTTTGAGTGAGTATAATTGACCTTTGTTACACTCCCTAAATCATTTGCACCTACAATTTCGCTGCTTCCTTCTGTTAAAATAAAAAATCCCAAAATAGCTACAATAATAATTATTAAACTTATGAGAGCTATTCTAATCTTTTTTCCCATAATATCCCAAAAAATTAAAAAATTAAAAAATAATCTTTAGAACTTTAATTAGATTAATCTAATTAATCCAAGTAATTCTTCATCATGATTGCAGTGCCAATAGCTGGAGCTACAGTACATTCATCATCACTGTAATAGTCACCCATGGATTTTACATCAAGACCTAATAGTTTAGCAGCTTCTGCACATAAGATATCCTTTCCAAGGCCAGTGACAACTACCTTATTCAATCCTTCTCTTTCTGAAACTTCCTTAAGGCCAGAAGCTATTTGTTTAACTTGTTCTTTATGGATATAATCTGCCATTTCTTTAATGTCCTCCATTGACAAGATATCCAAATCTGCACAGACCACTCTTGAAATTCTTCTTGCAGATTCCTCTTTGGATTTTCCAGCACCATCACAGGTAGCGCATACATAATCCTCATCCTTAATCAAATCAAGGACATTGTAAACATCTGCAGTTATTGCAAAGAGTTCAGATGCAACCCTATAATTTTCGCCATTCAATGGGATGGAATCAATAAAGCTTGTTAGATTGGTTCTTAAGGTTCCAGTATAGACAAGCTCTCCAGTAGCGGATCTTTCAAAGTCTGTTCTGCCTTTTGCACATTCATGCCCGTCTTTGATTGGAATGATGTCAGTAGTTGTGCTTCCTGTATCTACAAAGATACAGTCCTTTTCAATTTCAGCAACAATATGTGAAGTGGCAATCCAATTTGCAGCTGCAACTTCAATAGGATTTGCCATAAGCTCTGCAAGGGACAATACCCTATCAACGCCAATGTAAGCAACAGGACAGTCAAACAATTTTTCACAGGTAGTGGCAATATCCAATACTCCTTGAGCTTTTGTCTCAAATGCATCAACCAATTCTGCAGTCATGGAAATTCCTACAGCATCAATCTCATCAACAGGACAAATCTTTTCAATCAAATCATATAATACGTTTCCCAATCTTTCATTTTGAGACCACATAGGCAAGTATTCAAATACAGTTTGAATATCCTTTATTTCACCATCTTCATATTCTACAATTGCCAAATCAGTGTTTGCACCACCAATATCAAAACCTGCTACTTTCACATTATCACCAATAAATATAAATTATTCCCCAATCTTAATATTTAACTTCCCATTATCATCCTTACAAAAGCTTACTTTATCACTATATTTAATTTCACCAATATCTTCGACACTTATCTCTTTATCAATCAAATCAATGATTGTTTTAGCAATATTGATGTTTATGATCTTCTGAAGGCCAACATAAGAGGTTGTGAATCTTGAATTGATTTCCAAAAGGTAAATGTAATCATCTTCAATTATAAAGTCAATTCCTACAAAGCCTTTTAATCCTGGAACAAATTCACATGCCTTTTTAGCATACATGAATATCTTTTCTTTTAGAGGATGTTCATATGGAACATATCCTCCAAGATATTCTCCCCCGTTTTCATGAATTTCAACTATTTGCTTGTTCAAGCTTATAGGAAGAGCTTCCTTTCCATCACTTATTAAGCAGACACTGCAAACGTCCCCTTCAATATATGGCTGGACAATAAATCTGGAGCCTTCACCATAAATTTCCTCCAAATCATCAATATCCTTTTTAGAAGCAATTATTTTAATATCATCACAATCCACTCCAAAACGTGGCTTTGCAATCAATTTATTCTCTTTTACCACATCCTTGTCTGAATTATCCAAAACAGGAATATCCTTAGGCTTTTGCATTATAGGAACTGCATTGTCATTCTTGCCATCACCATAATCCCCATTGATTGTATCAAAGAAGATTTGGATAGCCCTTTTCCAATAGGTCTTATTGTTCAAAAGAATATTATAAGTCATAGGCTGTGGGATTCTATTAGCCAAATAGTCAAAGGTTTCATATTTGTCAGATGCAAGCTTTACAGCATAGGAATCAGAGCCATAAATCTTTACTTCCTTAGATTCAAGCAATTTAGTCAAGTTGTATAGATTGTTATCATTTTCGGCTGCAATGAACATAGCCTTATCAAAAATATAAGCTTCTTTTTCCAGCCAATCCTCTAAGGAATCTATCACTATTGTTTTTACATCAAAGTCAAAATCGTCAAAGATATTTTCAAATTGCTTTGCAAGGAGAACATAAATATCTTCATCTTTTAAATCACTTGCAAGAGATCTTATAAGTTCTACAGCTTCAGAAACTATTGACAGATCTTCTACACCAGAAGCTGTAAAGTATTCAAACACCAATATTGAATCATCATTAACATCTTTTAAATCAACCATATTATCGCCTAATATAAAAAAATTATAAAATTAATAAGTTTTATCTTTATTAATTATTGTAATCCTCATAAATAATAGTCAAGCCATTTAAATTCAAATCATCATAAGGGAATCTAATGTCTTCACCATCAAAAGTTATTTTTATCAATGAATTGTTTTTATCCTCGAATTCATTAACTGTAATGTCTTCATCAATCACTTTCATTTTTCTTACAAAGCTTGCCATAACCTCATCTGGAGCTACCATTTTAAGAGTATTGTTTTCATTAGATTCTTCAATGATTTTTATCATCAACTCTGCAGCATTTCCCATACCATAAGGATTCTTAGCAGATTTCATCTTATTTGCAAATTCTTCATCATCCAAAATCTTTCTTGCATTCTCCAAGATAACTTCCTTATCAGATCCTACAAGGATGTTTCCACCTGCAGTAACTGTTTCAGGCCTTTCTGTATTGTATCTTAATGTAAGTGCAGGCACATCAAGTGTGATTGCCTCTTCCTGCAATCCTCCGGAATCAGTTAAAATGATAGTGGATTTTGAAATGAGAAGCAGGAAATCAAGATAGCCCACCGGCTTTATGATATGAACATGCTCTAAATCATTTAATCTATCAAATAAACCAAAGTTCTCCATTGTCTTTTTGGTTCTTGGATGAATTGGGAAAATTATGTTCATGTCATCCAGTTCCTCTAAAGCTTCAATGATATTGGTTAATCTCACTTTATCATCAACTGTTTCTGCCCTATGCATTGTTAAGGTAAGGATGTTTTCCATATTGTCAATATCCAAGTCAGCAAGCCCTTCATCATATTCATCCTTTTCTCTGTTTTTGGATATTTCAAGGTTTCTGAAGCATGCATCCACTACAGTGTTACCTGTAATGAATATTCTTTTTCTTGAAATTCCTTCCATGGCAAGGTTAATAGCTGACTCTTCAGTTGGAACAAAGTATAATTTGGAACATATGTCTGCAGCAAGCCTATTGATTTCTTCAGGCATAGTCTCATCAAATGAACGAAGCCCTGCCTCTACATGACCCACTGGAATATGCAATTTGCTTGCAACAAGAGCTCCTGCAAGAACTGCATTGGTGTCCCCTTGAACAAGCAATATGTCTGGTTTTTCATCCAAGAGAACCTCTTCAATCCCTTCCATCATCTTGCCAGTTTGCTTTCCATGAGAACCTGAGCCAACATGAATATTATAGTTTGGAGTAGGCAATTTCAAGTCAATGAAGAAATTCTCAGACATTTCCTTGTCATAATGCTGACCAGTATGAATCAACAAGAGTTCATGACCTCTCTTTTCAATCTCATCCATAACAGAGGCCATCTTGATTATCTCTGGCCTTGTTCCAAGTACAATAGCTATTTTCATTTTTAAACATCCTTGATTTTAGTTGATAATTTGATAGATTAGTTAAATAAATTTTGATTTTATAATTTATATATTTATAAATATTGTTTTCAAATAATATATAGTTTAATTAAAATGCAAAAACTACAACAAAACAAAAATAATAAAAAAAATAAACAAAAAAGAAAATAAAAAATCTAATAAACTAAAAATTTTAAAATATTATTGAGGATAACATGAACAAAGAATTGATAATAAACAATAAATCCTATAAGAAAGCCGACACTCTAGCATCATTAAACATGTTTAAAGGACAACTCTATGATACCATTGTCACCACACAAAGCAATGAGCATGTCAAAAATGATGCTCCAATTGGAGTTATCTGCAAAGACTCAAATCATGTTGTCATTCATTTGGATAACTGTGTTCATACTCATTTGAAC
>JAFRCZ010000253.1 GCA_017404125.1 Methanobrevibacter sp. | reverse complement strand
TAAAATAAAAATAAATAATTATTTTTGATAAAAAATACTAAAAAAACTCAAGTTTTAGAATAAAATAATAAATTTAAATAGTTTTTTAAATTTTGAAATTTATCGAATAAAAACAGTGCCAATCTTTGATGTAATACTTTTTTGAGTGAAAATTTTTTGAAAAAATTGGAAAATTTAGTATGTAGGAGAAAAAAATAGTCAAAATTTCGTATACATTATACAAAAATAAATTTTAAAAAAAGTTCAAGAGAATGAAAAAAAAGTTTATTGAGAAAAAATTTAAGAATAATTTTTAAAATTATTAAAAAGATGAGGGAATATAAAAAAATTAGATAAAAAAATTAAAATTTAATCTAACTCCGCTATATTTCTGGTAAAATTATATGCAAAGTTAGGACAAGAACAAGCATGAATGTGAATATAATTAGCTAAAGTGTTTCCAATACTGACTCCATCCATATTATTCAATACGCCTCTGCCTCTCAATACATCAAATACAAGATCCTTTGTGCTGTCAATATTGAGTTTAGTGTAGTGGAATTCATGAGCTCTAAAGACATCACCTTTTTCTGAAATTAGATTGTCTCTATTGGACCTTGCCACTACATAATTTAGCCCTTGAACTCTGGAAGTCATTTCTGAGCTGTATGGGATTGCATTAACCATTCCCAAGCCGTCAATAGACTGGGATAAATATATTAATCCTCCACATTCACCATATATAGGCCTGTCTTCATTATGAAATTTATTGATGTAATCTAACATTGATTTATTATTGGACAAGTCTTCCTTGAACACTTCAGGGTATCCTCCGCCAATATAAAGAGCATCCACATCAGGAATTTCCTCATCTTTATATGGGCTGAAAGGCACAATCTTTGCACCATTCTCCTCAAGGGATTCCAAGGTTTCCTTATAATAGAAAGTGAATATTTCATCTAAAGCTACACCAATCTTAATTGGAGTTTTATTGCCTGTTTTCCATAGTTCTCCTGGCTTTGAACCATTGGTTACTTCCAGATTGATAGCCTCATTATGCTCCTTATTAAACTCATCTTCATGGATAGTTAAATCTACACGAGGGCTATTATTATAGTTATCTTCCATGGATTCAATGGCTTTATTCTTATTGTCTTTTACAGCAGATTTGCTGGATGTTTTCATTATATCCTTAAGGGCATCCAAGTCTATATATTCCTCTGCAATTTTACCCCAAAGTTCAATATTCCTATTGATTTTTTCTTTCTCTAAAGCAGGAACCAAACCTAAATGCCTTTCCTCTACTGCAATCTCCTCATTTCTTGGTATGCCCCCAATTACTGGAACATTTGCTAATTTTTCAACAGACTCCTTAGCCTTTAGGAAATGTCTTTGACCTTTGACCTTATTTAAAATAACCCCTTCTATACGGACATCAGGATCAAGAGCCTTAAAGCCTAAAACAACTGCCGCTGCACTTTTAACAAGACTTCTTGAATCCATAAGCAAAACTACAGGGGCATCCAATGCCTTAGCAATGGAAGCTGTATTTCCTATGTCGCTGATAGGGCTTATGCCTTCATATAAACCTCTCACTCCTTCAATGATTCCCATATTTGATTTGGAAATTTTCATTGCCCTTTCAAATGAATTTATAATTTGAAACTCATTCATGAAAAAGGAGTCTAGATTCCTTGATACATTGCCAGTTGCAATTGTATGATAGGAAGGATCAATAAAATCAGGGCCAACTTTAAAAGGTTGGACATTTTCATCTTGAAGTGCCTTCATTATTCCTGTAGAAATAGTTGTTTTTCCAACAGCACTTCCAGTTCCAGCAAGTACGACTTTCATAATATTAGATTAGCATATATTTTATATAAAATTTTCTTAAAATCAAAATAAAAATGGTTAATATTGAAAGAGAGTAATAAAAATAAAGTATTTTTAATATTTTAGTAATAAAAATCAGTACAATAAATAGTGATTATATGCTTACATAAAGTATATAATATTAAACTAAAAAATTATATATTGAAATACATATATGAATTAAAATAATTCTAAATAAGGAATTCAAATAATTAATCCCAAATAAAATAATTTAAATCAAATAATTCTTATTTTAAATTTTATAAAGGGGAATACTATGTCTACATTAGAAAAAATGCAGGTTTTGGCAGACAGTGCACAATATGATCTGTGCGATTATGTTAGCCATAGCAAGAGCTCACAGGTAAATCTTCCAGGGATTTACCATGCTACCGGACATAATGGATGCAAGATTCCTCTTTTTAAAACATTGATGACAAATAAATGTAAAAACGATTGCAAATACTGCATCAACCAAAGCAAACGTGATTTTACACGTCTTGAATTAAGTCCACATGAATTGTCAAGGGCATTCTTGCATTATTACAATAACGGATATGTCAACGGTCTCTTTTTAAGTTCAGGCATTGGGGATACAATAGACAACACTATGGAAAAGACCATAGAAACTGCAAGGATTCTTAGAAAAGACTATGGATATGACGATTACATACATCTTAAAATTATTCCAGGTGCATCAAAAGACTCGATCAAAAGGGCAATGAGCTTGGCAAACAGAGTCAGCCTAAATATAGAGGCAGCTACAAAAGATGGCCTCAGTGAAATAACAAGCACTAAGGATTACAATAAGGACATCCTCAAAAGGTTAGATTGGATGAATGAAATTTCTAAAAAGAATCCGGGATTTGCAAAATCAGGCCATACCACACAACTGATTGTTGGAGCAAATGATGAAACAGACCTTGAAATCCTTAAAAGAATGGAAAGCCTATACAAAAAAGTTGACTTGAGACGCAGCTACTTCAGTGCATTTTCACCTGTTGAAGGAACAGAATTCGAGAAAAAAGAAGGATGCAATACAGATAGAACAGCGAAATTATACCATGCTGATGCCTTGTTGAGCGACTATAAATTTGATGTAAGGGAACTTGTTTTTGATGAAAACGACAAGCTATCCTTAAATGAAGATCCGAAGATTTTAGCTGCAAGAGAAATGGACATATTCCCTGTAGAAATAAATCATGCATCCTATAAGCACTTGATTCGCGTTCCTGGAATAGGTCCAAAATCTGCAAAAAGAATCATGACAATACGCAGAAACAAGCCATTTAAGAAATTGGAAGAGCTTCAAAGGATAGGAGTCGTTGCAAAAAGAGCAGAACCTTATATAAAATTGGATGGAAATTATCAAACTGCTTTAGATAATTATTAATAATAAATTTTAAAAATAAAAATATAAGAATAAGTTTTTTAAAAAACTAGGATAAAAATTAAATTATTAAAAAAATCATTGAATAATACTTAAAACTCATTAAAGGATAGGGAAAAATGAATGCAATAGATATAGAAGACGTTAAGGAAGAATTGAAAATCCCTGATGAAATCAAAATATTTGATACAACACTCCGAGATGGGGAACAGGCTCCAGGCATTGCATTGACTGTAGATGAAAAGATCAAGATAGCTCAAAAATTGGATGAACTTGGAGTGGATACAATAGAAATGGGTTTCCCAACTGTATCAGAAGGTGAAAGACAAGCTGCAAAAAGAATGGCAGATTTGGGTTTTAATTCCACTTTATGCGGTCTTGCAAGAGTCCTGGAAAAAGACATTGATGCCGTAATTGACTCTGACTTATCATATGCTCACTTATTCATAGGCACATCTCCACTTCATAGAGACTATAAGCTGAAAAAGTCAAAGACTGAAATCATCAATCAAGCTGTAGATGCAGTGGAATACGCTAAGGACCATGGGCTTACTGTTGAATTTTCAGCAGAAGATGCTACAAGGACAGAACTTAATTATCTAATAGAATTCTATAAAAGCGTTGAAGATGCTGGAGCAGACATAATAAATGTTCCAGATACTGTTGGAATCTTAGTGCCTTCCACAACAAGGGATTTGATTAGAATCTTGAGAAAGAAAATTAACGTGCCTATAAGCCTTCATTTCCACAATGACTTTGGACTTGCCGTTTCCAATTCTATAATCGGTATTGAAGAGGGAGCAAATCAAGCTCACTGTACAATAAATGGTATTGGTGAGAGAGCAGGAAACACTTCCCTTGAAGAGCTTGTTGTAAGCCTAAAGATAGCTTATGGAGCAAACATCAATGTTGATACAACTAAATTGTATGACACTTCAAATTTCATTGGATCCATTACAGGTATAAAAATGCCTCCTACAAAACCTATTGTTGGGGAAAATGCATTTGCACATGAATCTGGAATCCATGTGGATGGAATATTGAAAAACACCTCTACATACGAACCTATCCCACCAGAACTTGTTGGTCACAAAAGAAGAATTGCTCTTGGAAAGCATACCGGCCATGCTGGAATCAAATCCAAATTGGAGGAATTCAATATAGAAGTTACTTCAAAGCAATTTGAAAACATTTACAAACAGGTCAAAACACTTGGGGATAAGGGTAAATGCATTACAGATGAGGATTTGAAATCCATTGCAATTACAGAACTTAGTACAAGTGGCAAGGAATACATTAAATTGCTTGGACTTAATGTAATGACTGGAGAATCAGTCTCTGCAACAGCAACTGTAAGGCTTTCAATTGAAGGAAAAGTTATGGAAACCTCTCAAATTGGAGTAGGTCCTGTTGATGCAGCTATCGGTGCAATCAGATCACTTGTAAAGGAAACTGTTGAAATAAACCTTGAAGAGTACAGACTTGAAGCAGTCAGTGGTGGTACTGATGCATTGGCTGAAACTTTTGTAGTGATTTCAGACAATGAAGGTCACAGAGCAACAGGAAGAGCTACAAGAGAAGACGTAATTATTTCAAGTGTAGTTGCAGTCATCAACTCCATCAACAGATTGTTGGCTATTGAGAAAAATAGTTAAAATTTCAATCATGAAGTTTAATAATCATTTTGTTTCATTAACTTGAAACAATCTTTTTTTAATT
>JAFRCZ010000252.1 GCA_017404125.1 Methanobrevibacter sp. | reverse complement strand
ATTTAAAAGATTATTTCTATTATTTAGGTTAATTTCAACCTATTTTCTTTTTTTAATTTCTTATTTTTTTATTATTTCCTTTTATTCTCTATCTTTTTTGATATTATTTTCATTTTTTTTTTTTTTTAATTGTGATTTTAAACCCAAACTACATTCGCTGTTGTAAAGCTATACTTATTTGAAAATGCAGGATTAAACAGTTTATTTGTAATATTTTCAGTTTCAAATGAATTGGTTATGCTTCTTCTAACATTGTAATTTATCCTATCTCCTGCAGATTCCTTTTCTTCCTTTGTTTTTATATCTGGAGAAGATGCATAAATCTTCAGTTGTATTCGGGTTCTATTGAAATTGTCTTTTCCTTTAACAGTTTGGCTTATTTTAACGATTTTTATATTCTTTTCCCTCAACAAAGATTGCTTTTTAGGATCTTTTGAATAATTATCATATGAGTCCTTAGGATAAATTGCAAAGTCATTTGAAAAAGTTCCTTCGTATGCCCCATTTCTAGCTGAAGCCATTGCAATATTCAATTCATTGCTATCCATGGTTACATTGGCTAGAATAACTGTTGAAATAAGTGCAAAACTGATTAATAGCAGCAATTCTACTGTTATTTGGCCTTTTTTATCTATTTTCATATTTATCCTTTGAGCATAGGTTTAATTTTTATTAAAAATTTTGGTCATTTTTAATTTTTCACTTGCCTAATTAAAATGGAACTTTGATTGATTGCATTTGTCTGATTATTGCTTATCAAAGTCTTTTTAATCAAATAGGTTCTTCCATTATATAATTGCACATTATCTATTGTTTTATTATTAGCATCGACAAGTTTTATTGGGCTGATATTCGATTTTCCTTTCTTATTGTTAAATTCAACTATTACTTCATTGTTATTTACTAAAATTGAGTAATGTTTTCCATTTATTGATTGTGGCAATTTGATTTTCTTAATGAATCCATATTCTTTTGAATTTACTTCATTGATTGAATTTGCAATATGATTCAATAGAAATCTGCCTTCGCTGTTTTCATCAATTTCCATATTTGAGTTTAAGTTTTGCTCTATCATTGGTAAATTTATTATCAGCAATAGGATAATTATTAGTGTACAAAATAAAAGTTCTATATTGATTATTCCTTTTGAATCCATTGATACTCCTTTGATTTTACTATTATTTAAATATTTGCTTGTATTTCAAGTAAATTTGATAGTATAATTGTTATTTTTTAATTTAATTATAATTTAACAAGTTTTTTATAAATTCATGGGTTTAAATTAATCTTATAATCATTAAAGAAAATTATATTCATTTTAGAAATCATGTTTATTTTATAAAATTTTAATAAGTTTTTAATGATTCTATGGTGATTTTATAAAAAATTATTTAAATGTATGAAAGTATACTATAATATATAAAAATCAATTTTTTTAAAGATAATTATAGTTTTAATATCTAATTTTACAGTTAAAGAGCTTTAGGAGTAATTAAATGGTCTTTGTTTCATATTTAAATCCATTATCCCCAGAAGGAAGGAATATTGTAAGGGGATTGGGAGGTCTTGAAGAGATATACTCACATAATGATGATTTAATGGACATTGTCATTCATACAAATCGCCAGACCATTTCCAATCAGGAAGTTGTTCCTGAAACTCTTGTAGATTTGGCAATCAATCGTATCAAATGGTATATTGAACGTAAAAACAATAAGGACTTCAATCCTAACGATTATGCCTACTTTTTCAATGAAAGGATTGGAGAATATGATACAATTGCATTTCATATTTTGGCTCAGGCAATTGCAAATAAGTTCCGTCCAGGTTCTCGTGAAGTAAAGCTGTTTGTAGAATCTCAAGGGCTATTGATTGAGGATAGATTGACAAAGCTTCCTTTATCCGAGAGAAAAGAGCTTGTTGAAGAGATTTTAGGGGATTTGCTTATTCAAGATGGCATTGAATGGTCTTTTTTAAAGGATTTAATAGCTACTAAAAAGCTATCCTTGACTGATTTGGTATTGCAGAATGGAGAAATAGTGTTGGATAGGGAACAGTTTGTCTATTCCTTCGGTGAAAACTTCACTGACAGATCTCCAGATAGGGTTTATGATATCTTAATTGGGGATAACTTGAGAGAGCTTATCTTAACTAAATTGTTGATGCAGAATACTGAAAACTACATTAAATCAATTCAAAGCCAGTTATCTATTGTTGAGATGCACCCAGCCATTGTGGAATTGGGTGAGATGCTTGATGAGACCATTTCTGAATCATTGGCAAAGTACAGCACTTATTATGCAAGTGGTGGAGCTTATGGCAATATGGAAATTGGAAAACTCATTAGGGAAGCTTTCCCTCCATGTATTGAAAATACCGTAAATGGTGTTTCATCTGGTGGAAGAAACGATGCAATTGTGCTCCTTTTAACTTCATTCGTTTCCTATGCAAGGCTTTATCCGGGCATTTTTGGTTCAGACAGAACTGTAAAGGTTTCAGATATAGATACAAACCTGAACATTACATTAAATGAGATCCTGCCGCTTATATTTGAAGCTGCAGACAACTGTACTCCTCCTTTGTTTGAAGATCAGCCTCAGGAAAAGATAAACATCATTTCAAAATTAGGTTTTGGGATGCATGATGAGGTAAGTCTTGAAAATGAGGGAGAGACCAAATGGTACACTCCTATGAGTTGTGAAAAGATTAAAATGCATCTTCCACAGCTTTGTAAGGAAAATAAGGATTGTTCTAAGATAAATAATCCATTGAGCTATTATTCAAGGAAGAAATGGATTATGAGCAAGAATGGGGAGATAAGTTCTGAAGAAAATTCTAAAGAGGATTCTAAGGATGATTCTAGAACAGAATCTAAAGATTAATCTGCTGAAAAATAGTTAAAATAACTGTTAATAGGTATAGTCATCTTCATCATAGTATGTTAATATTATGGAATGCTCAAAGTCCTGATAATTATTGAAATGATACTCTTCGTAATTTTCCATTAAGATCTTAATTTGCCTTTCCTTTTTGTCTATTGATTCCATTTTACAGAACTCATCCAATAATTCTGGATCGTACTCATCAAAATACTCATTTTCCTCTTCTTTTTTTAATTTAAAGTCAATGAATCTTTCATATTCATCATCATCTAGAATCTCTTCTTCATCATATAATACTTCTTCTGATTCTATTTGATAAAGTTCAATATGTTCATTTATATGGGTCATGTCAAGCAATTCATTTGCATTTAAGCTTATTCCTTGAACTTTTCCTGTTTTTAGATTGATTATGGTTTTTCCAGTTGACTCATAGGCTATCCAATTATCCAGTGCAGGCTCTATGATTTCCCTTATTGTCAAGCTTTCTATAAGTCTTCTAAGTTCTTCTTCACTTAACATTTCCATTCTCCACTTTTCTTTTTTCATTAGCTATTTTCATTATAATAAGTTTTAAGTATTACATAAATCATAAATATTTTTACTTATTTATAATATTTATTTAAATCCATTAAAAACTTTATTTAATTTATGGAAATTCATTCAGTTAATTTTAAAAAAATTTGTTTCATTTTTTGAAAATTTGAACTTTTGGTGATTATATGTTTGGAACATCAAGTATTCAAGAGCGAAGGAGATATTACAGGGAGGAATGGTCCGAAAAGGACATTCCTGATTTTATCGCAGATGGAATCACCAAAAGGGAATTTGGTTTTGATCATTTGGGACATGGTCCTAATGACAGATATAAAGTTTTCTATGGCACCACTGCTCTTAAACGTTTTTTAAGGACTAAAACTCCTTTTGCAGCATACATTTCTGTAGCATTTTATGCAAATCCACGTAATCGTGGAGGATGGGAAAAGGCAGAATATATATTTGATATTGATGCAAAGGATTTGCCTATCCGTTCCTGCACTTGCGATGGAGTCTGTGAAATATGCTTGGGTGAAGCTCTTGAGAGAGTAAATATTATGTTAGATACATTGAAAGGAGATTTGGGCCTAAAGAACATACATCTCATCTATTCCGGAAGGGGATTTCACATAAGGATACTTGACCCTATAATGATGGAAGCAGACAGTGACTTAAGGGGAGAGGTATTGAAGTATGTTGCTGGTGCAGAAGTTCCAAGGGCGGAATATCCAAATATAACTCCTGGAGGAAAACCATATAATTTTGAGCATTTCTCCATCCCTATCGCTTATCCTGCTATTTTCACTGAAAAGATAAAGTACAACATCCTCCACCTAAAAGGAGATGAGCAATTGGATGGTATTAATAATCGCTTATTGAAGGACATGATAAAGCATAGAGATTTTCTTTATGAGGATGATTGGGGTTCATTCAAGCAAAGCATAGGTCCAAGAAGATATAAGGATATGGTTAATGCAATGGCTAGAGTCAACCTTTCAACAATCGATGCAAAGGTAACCATTGACTTAAAGAGAATCTTAAGGCTTCCTAGTTCCCTTCACTCTAAGGTAAGCATGAAATGCGTTGAAGTGAAGAATCCAGAAACCTTTGATCCTTTTAAGCATGCTGTACCTAAGTTTGTCTATGAAAGAAAAGATGAAAGCATTGCAGAAAAATAGATATTTTTAAATTTAACTAAGACAAATATATTATTAAAAAATTAATTAATCTAATTATTAATTGTATCAAGGAGGTTCAATATGTTGAATAAAAGATTCATTATTGGTTTTATTGCTGCATTAATAGCTCTCATTGTTATTGGTTTTGTCGCTTTAAATTTTGTTCCTACTTCTGATGTACTTGATTTAAACCTAACTGATAATACTGATGACATTGAAAATATAACTGAAGAAATCAATGAAACTATCATTCCAGAAGATTTGGTTAATGACACAGATGTTTTAAATGAAACTGCTGATATCATAAATGCTACAAATGCAAGTTCTGATGAAATAGATCCTGGCGATGTCTTGCATAAGCAAACCTTTACTGTAACAGGTAATGAAACTGGCCAGTATAAAGGAATGGAACCAGGAACCTATGTAATTTATTACACAGAAAACGATGGTCCTATAAAAATTGATAAAGTAGGATAATAAATTTCTAATATTTTTTACTTTTTTTCTATTTCTATTTTTTTACTTTTTTCAGCTCATTTTTTTTAATTTCTAAATTTTTTTACCTTCTTCATCTCATTTTTTTAATTTCTAAATTTTTTTACTTTTTTCAGCTGATTTTCTTTTTTTTTAAAATTTTTTCAATAATTATTTAACCTAATAAATAGTATATTTAATTAAGTATTAAATTTTTGAAAATTTTAGTTTTAAAATTTAATTATTGAATTTTTAGTGATTTTTAGAGGAATTTTATGAATAAATATGTTAAGAAATGGACTGAATCCAGTCTGATATTGAAAATACTTATTGGTTTAATAATTGGAGCCATTTTAGGACTTACAGTTCCACAATATGAAATTATTGGTCTTTTAGGCCAATTATTTGTCAGTGCATTAAAAGCTATTGCTCCACTTCTGGTTTTCATATTGGTTGCTTCAGCTTTATCTAAGGCAGGAGAAGGAATCCGCAGCAGATTTAAAACAGTAATTGTCTTATACATTTTCTCAACATTCTTGTCTGCTATGGTTGCAGTAACTGGAAGTTTTTTATTCCCAGTATCTATGCATCTTACACAAGCTGGTGAAGTTACTGCTCCTGGCAGTTTAGGTGAAGTGATAAGCAATATGCTTTTGAATATTTTCACCAATCCATTGCAATCATTGTCTCAAGGGGATTATTTAGGAATTCTATTTTGGGCAATTGTCTTTGGTATTTGTCTGAAGAAGGTTGCACGATCCAATACAAAGAATATTTTTGAGGATTGTGCAAATGCAACAAGCTTGATTGTTAAGGGAATCATTCAATTTGCCCCTATCGGGATTATGTCCCTTGTATTCAGTGCTGTCGCTGAAAGCGGTTTAAGCATCTTTATCCAATATGGTCAATTGATCCTATTGCTTGTAGGATGTATTGCAACAGTCGCTTTGATTACAGACCCATTAATTGCAGCAGTCGCCCTAAGGCGCAATCCTTATCCTCTTGTCTTTACCTGTCTAAAGGAAAGTGGTATTACTGCATTCTTTACAAGAAGTTCAGCTGCGAATATTCCGGTCAATATGAGTCTTTGTGAAAGACTTGGTCTTGATAAGGACTTCTATTCAATCAGTATTCCACTTGGAGCTACAATTAACATGGAAGGGGCAGCAATTACAATTACAATCATGACTTTAGCGGTATGTCATACATTGGGAATAGCTGTAGATTTACCTACAACAATCATTTTATGCGTAATTTCCACATTGGCTGCAGCAGGATCTTCCGGTGTAGCTGGAGGTTCCCTATTGCTTATTCCAATGGCATGTTCATTGTTTGGAATACCTGCAGACATTTCCATGCAAGCTATTGCAGTAGGATTCATCATTGGTGTAATTCAGGACTCTTGTGAAACTGCTCTTAACTCAAGTGGGGATGCTTTATTCTCTGCAACAGCTGAGTACCACGACAGGGCAAAGGCAGGAGAACCAGTTAATTTCCTAGGTGAATTTGCTAAAAATAAGGAAGAGGAAGCCATTTATTAATTTCTAATTTTTTATTTTTCATTTTATTATTTCCTATTTTTTCTTATTTCTTTACTATTTTCTAGTTAGATATTTTTCTTATTTTTTTAACTTTTATTTCATTTTTGATTTAAATAAATTCTAAAATAATAAAACTAATAAGGATTATAATATAATTATAAAAGATTTAAATCAGATTTTTTCAATTAACTAAAGGAACTAAACAATGAATTATGAATTAATATTAGAAAAGTTAAGACCGGCTCAAGAAGAGATTGGTGCAGTTAGAGAAACAACTGAAAAAGTAATATGCTTTATTAATGAAACCTGTAGAGATGAAGGCATTGATGCTAAAGCTTATATTGTAGGTTCTGTTGCTAAAAAAACTTGGTTAAGCGGTAAATCTGATATAGATATCTTTATAACTTTTCCTTATGAAGAGGAAATGGATTACCTTAAGGAAAAGGGCTTATATTTAGCATATAAAGCTAATAATCATTTTAAAGGAACTGCAAGTGAACATTATGCTTCCCATCCTTATTTAACCTGTGATATTGATGGCCTTGAGATAGACATAGTTCCTTGTTATGACTTAAGCGGTGGAAAGCCAATCAAATCAGCTGTTGATAGAACCATTTTGCATACAAACTATATTAAGGCAAATTTAAAGAAGGAACAGGAAGATGAGGTTTTGCTCTTAAAAAAATTCATGGATGCAGTTGGCACATATGGCTCTGAATTTAAAACAGGTGGTTTTGCAGGTTATTTATGTGAATTGCTTATTTTAAAATATCTTACTTTTGAAGAAACTTTAAGAGCAGCTCAAAACTGGAAATTCCATACAATGATTGATTTGGAAGGTTTTGGGACTGCAAAAGATAAGATTTTCAAAGAGGATCCTCTTGTTTTCATTGATCCAACTGATAAGAACAGAAATGTTGGAGCAGCTTTAAGAATAGAAAAATTTGTTGATTTTATAGTGGCTTCCAGAAACTTTTTAGACATTCTTGATGATAATGATTTGAATGAAGAAGAAAAGGAAGCAAAGCTAATTGAATTCTTTAAACCTCTTCATAAAGGGCATTTAGACAAATCTAATGATGAAATAGCTAAAGATATTTTAGAATCCTTTAAGGATAGGGAAACTCAAACTTTAGTTATTAAGTTCCCTATTCCTGAAATGTCTGCAGATGCCCTTCATCCTCAGCTTCTAAAGACAATCAAATCAATTTGTGAAAAGATAGAGATTGAAGAATTTTCTGTTTTCAAATATGCTTATTGGACTGATGAAGAGAAATATGTAATTTTCACAATTGAACTCAATGTATTTAAACAAGGTAAATACTATATTCACAAAGGCCCTAAAGTATGGCCCAAGAAAGCATGTGACAACTTTAAGGAAAAATGGCAAGACGCTTTATATCCTTTAGATGAGTTTATGGTTTTAACAAGAGAAAGACAATTTAAAACAGCTGAAGACTTTATAAGAGGATTGCTTGATGAAAACATTCATATCATCAAGGTTGGAAAGAGCATAAAGGATGCTCTTTGCAATGATTATATCCTTTTGGAAATTGATGAATTCTTAAATGATTTGGATAATCAATTTGACTATGGAATATCTAAAAAAACAGGTGAAGAATTGGCATATGATTATTTAGACTCTTTAGATGACTTTTTAAATCCTGGCCAATACATAAAAAGATAATCATTTATTATTTTCAAAGCGAGAGATAAAATGAAATCAGTTAAATCAGAAACTATCAGAAGCTTTTTAGCTATTGAACTTGATGAAGAATTGGTTCCTAAGATAATAGATGTCCAAAAGGAGTTTAAAAAGACCAATGCAAATATAAAATATGTTCCTTCAGAGAATATGCATTTTACCTTAAAGTTCTTTGGCAATATTGATATGGATATGGTTGAGGATATTGCAAGTGCAGTTGAAAAGGTAATAAAAAACTATTCATCTTTTGACTTAAACATTAAGAACTGTGGATGTTTTCCAAATAAAAATGTGATTAAGGTTCTTTGGCTAGGATTAGAGGAAGGTTCTCCAATAGCAAATCTTCAAAAGGATCTTGATAGGGAGTTCAAGAAATTAGGATTTAAAAAGGAAAAGAACTTCATTTCCCATTTGACAATTGGAAGAGTGAAAAGCCCTAAGAATAAAAAGGATATCAGAAATACAATTGAAAAATTGGAAGATATTGAAATTGGCCAATTCACTGTTTCTAAAATCTGCTTAAAAAAGAGTACTTTAACTTCTCAAGGACCAATCTATGAGAATATTAAAGTGTTTGATTTAGATTGATTTGCTTTTTTTTTAAATTTTTTACATTAGTTTTTTAATTTTTTTACTTTTTTTAAATTTTTTAAAATATTTTTTTT
>JAFRCZ010000251.1 GCA_017404125.1 Methanobrevibacter sp. | reverse complement strand
TGGGAAAATTTAAAGTTAAGAATTCATTTGAATTCTTATACTTTAAGTTTTAAAACTATCTTTTTTTATTTAATCATTTTAAAATTCAATTTATGGATATTCTTTAGTAAATTATTTTTATTATAACAAACAAATTAAATATAATTATTATAGATTTCTTTAATCAAATTAAATTCAAGGAGGCTAAATATGGCAAAAGTAAGTGTAATGGGCTCCACTGGTGTAATAGGTAAAAATGTCACATTTAAATTGGCTAGGGCAGAAATAATTAGTGAAGTCGTATTGTTTGCAAGAGAAGAAAGCTTGGATAAGGCAAAAGGCCAAAGCTACGATATGTATGATGCTCTAGCTGCTGAAGATATTGATTGCTTGCTCACCCCATCATGCAATTTAGAAGATCTTGCAGGTTCCCATATTGTATTGATTTCTGCAGGAGTTCCACGAAAAGAAGGGATGAGCAGACGTGACTTGGCATTTGTGAATGGTAAAATAGTTTCTGAATATGCAAAACAGGTAGCTATCCATGCACCGGATGCTGTGATTCTGGTTGCTACCAATCCTGTGGATGTAATGACTACAATTGCATTGGATGCTTCCGGATTTAATAGAGATAAGGTCATTGGTGTTGGAAATCACTTGGATTCATTGAGATTGAAGACTTACTTTGCAAGACGCCTTAACATCAACAGCAGTGAAATACATACCCGTGTCATTGGAGAGCATGGAGACAATATGGTTCCTCTTTTAAGTTCAACAACCATTGGTGGTATTCCTTTGAAATATTTCATTAGAGAGGTTGAATTGGATATCAAGGACATTATTCAAACCCTTAGGAATGCTGGAAATACAATCATTTCCAAAAAGGGAGCTACTGAATATGGGCCTGCATATGCTATTTCCAACTTGATAGTAACAATCATTACAAATACCCATAAGATATTGACTGTAAGTCTTTATTTAGACGGGGAGATAGCTGATGTTAAAGGAGTTTCCTTAGGTGTTCCTTCAGTCTTGTCGAAAAAGGGAAATGCCATGATAGTTCCTATTCATATGAATGAGTATGAGACCAATAAGTTTAGAATGGCAGCTGAAGAGATTAGAAAACTTACCGATGAGGTAAGGGAAAGCCTAAAAGAAAAAGATTAATTTTTTTAAAAAAAGAGATAGGTAGAAAATAAATTAATTATTTTCTACTTTTTATTATAATTTATTTTCTATTCTTAATATTTAAAATAAATAGGCTGCCTATTGATAAAATTAATAATGCAATAGGATTTGCTGTTTTTTCATTTGAGAGAACAATGGATTTTTTAAAATTGAGTTCTCTGTGCTTTTTTTATCATTTTTTATACTTTTGGCAGTTATGTTTGGTTTTTCATTGTCTTCATCATAGCTTATATATTCATAAGGTGGATGATTATGTGAAAGACTAAGACTTAATTCAGATTTTCCTATATCATCAATTTTTATTGTTGCATAGATTATAATAGTTTCTCTTGGGCCTAATTTATCAATTATCCAAGCGGTTTCATCAAGGAAACCTACATAAGCATTGCTGTTTGATGCTGATTCCTT
>JAFRCZ010000250.1 GCA_017404125.1 Methanobrevibacter sp. | reverse complement strand
CTGGATCATATTCATTATCCTTGTTATCTGTTCAATAGGAGTTGTGAAGTTTTTGGAGTATTGGATAAACGCTAATATGTCTCCAACGCTTATTGCCCTTTGAAGCACAAGCACTGCTCCAAGAACTGATATGACTACATATTGCAAATTGGAGATGAAATGCACTAAAGGTCCGGATAAGCTTGAAAAGAACTTGGATTTCCATTCCTGTTCATACCATTTTTCATTTTCCTCATCAAAAATTCTCATGGATTCCTCTTCCTGATTGAATGAGCGAATGATTTCATGGCCAGTAAATGACTCTTCAATTTGGCCGTTCAGGTTTCCTCTGTACCTTAATTGCTTTAGATAGTAATCCTGTGAGTATTTGGTTACATAAGTTATGATTAGGAAAGCGATTGGAACAAGCACTATTGTAGCAAGTGTCAGCCATAGATTGATGGATAACATCATCACTGTAACGCCGATTATTGTAATGACACCAGTCAGTAATTGGTTGAATGTTTGCACAATTCCTGATTGCAGGGAATCCACATCATTTGTAATCCTTGATAAAATATCCCCTCTAGTATTCTTATCCAAATCTCCCATTGATAAGTGAGTGATTTTTTCAACCAAGTCCTTTCTTAGATTATAACTTATGTCAGTTGTTATATCAAGCAGGAGATAGCTTTGGAGATATGAGAAAACTGCACTTACAACATATAGGACTACAACTGTTATGAGCAGGTTGATTATATATTCCAGATTCATGTTTCCGGAGTTTATTCCATCAAATATTGCAGTTGTAGCAAATCCGATTAATAATGGGCTTATCACTGAAAATACAGTTGATATGATTCCGCAAATAACTGTCAAGCCTATCTTTAATTTATATCCTGTCAGGAGAGAGAATATGTTTTTTATGGATTGCTTAGCGTTTGCCGGTTTTTCAGGAGGCTGCCTTCTTGGTTTTCTTGCCATATCATTTGCCTCCTGCGGTCTTTTTAATGTAGCTTGTATCTATAATGAATTTGGAAGATTCCTCATCATCATACAATAGCTCCTTGGAGCGTTCTATTTGTGATGATACAATCTCTTTATAGATATTGCAGTTTTCATTCAGGTAATCGTGAGTTCCCTTATCGATTATCTCACCTTCATCAAGCACGATTATCTCATCTGCATCCATGATTGTTGAGATTCTCTGTGAAACAATAAGCATTGAGGAATTTTCCTTTAGGCTTTTTAGGTTTTCCTTTACCTTTGCTTCTGTGTTCATGTCAAGTGCTGAAAAGCAGTCATCAAAGAGGTAAAAGTCATGGTTGGATATTACTGATCTTGCCAATTGAAGACGTTGCTTTTGCCCTCCTGAGAAGTTGGATGCACCTTGTGAAACTCCATCATCCAAACTGTCTATAAAGTCCACTTCTGCCATATCCAAGGCTTTTTTGATTTCTTCGTCACTTGCATCCTCTTTACCTATTTGCATATTTGACCTTATGGTTCCTTCGAACAGTATTGCCTTTTGAGGAGCATATGAGATTCTTTCTCTAAGAGTTGTTAATTTATAATCCTTGATATTTTTATCATTGACTAGGATTTCACCATCTGTAACATCTTGAAGACGAGGAATCAGGTTTAGTATGGTTGATTTTCCGCTTCCGGTACCTCCAATTATTGCAGTGGTTTTTCCCTTTTCCAATTTGAAGCTGATGTCTTTCAATGTTTCCTTTTCACTTCCAGGATAACTGTAGCTTACGTTTTTAAATTCAATAGTAGGATCATCATCTATCTTATCAATTGGCCCATCGCTAATTGATATTTCTGTATTTATAACTTCTGCCACACGTCTTCCAGACACTAGAATCCTTGGAATCATGACAAGGAATCCTCCCATCATTAAAAAGGCCATTACGATTTGGGTAGCATATTGTATAAATGCAATGATTGTTCCAGTTAATATCTCTCCTCTGATTGCATCATATGCTCCAAAGTATAGGATAAGAACTATCATCAAGTTCAAGAGCAAGGTCATTGCAGGCATTAAAATCAAGAGAATCCTAAAGACCTTTAAGTTAACTGACCTAAAGTCTTCATTAGTCTCTCTAAATCTTTCCTCTTCGTAATCCTGCCTTACGAATGCCTTAATGACAGGTATGCCTATCAATATTTCCCTTGATGTCTGGTTGATTTTATCAGTCAATTCCTGCATCACCTTGAAGTAAGGAACGGTTCTTATGAATATTACGATAAATGGTATCATTGCTGCAGCAAATGTCACTGCAATAATCCATAATAGATTTGTTCCAAGTTCCATTGCTTTAAGTATGCTTCCAATACCTAATATCGGTGAAAAAAGTATTGTTGTAAAGAACAGGCCTAAAAAGATCTGAATTTGATATACATCGTTTGTATTACGTGTAATGAGTGATGCTCGTGATATCTGGTTCAATTCAAAATTTGAGAATTTTAAAATCTTCTCATAGCTTATTTTTCTTAAATCCCTTCCATATGCCGCTGATACTTTACTTGCGAAGTATGATAATCCTATTGTGCCCAATACTCCTATTAAGGCCATGGCCATCATCATGGTTCCAGTATTTATTATATAGTCAAAATCGGTGTTTTGTATACCTATATCCACAATGTCTGCAGTATATTTGGGCAGAGTCAGGTTACAGTAAACATCGATCAATAGGAATGCGATAATAAGAAAAATAGGTATTATGCTCTTCTTTAGTGGGCTAAGAAGTTTTCCTATGGTTTTTATTGTTTTAGTTATATTCATGATTTTCCTACTTGATTTTTTAATTATTCAATTTCTTAAAGGCAAAATTTTTAGAAAGGTCTGATTAAAAAGTTTTAATTTATTAATTTTCTAAAGGTACCTTTAAATTATTTTCTATAGGTACCTTTAGATTTTATCATATATAAATATAATGCTATTAATTTTCACATGCTCTTTCTTATCTTTTAATAGATAGTTGAAACTAATATTTTAGTGTTCATATGGTTACTCTTTTTTAATTTACAATATTAACTTTGGATTATTTTTTAAATTAATAATTTGGTGTTTAATATGGACTTTAAAAAAGAAAAATATATCAAAATTATACTATACATCATCTCACGTTGCACCCATAAGGAGAACTTAGGAAAAACGGTTATTTCAGTTTTGCTCTATTTCATAGACTTCAATTATTATGAATTATATGGTGAATCATTGACCAATGAGGTTTATTTGAAATCAAGAATTGGCATTGTTCCCAAGCATTTCAATGACACTATGAATCAGCTTATAAGGTCCCATAATTTATATTATAGGCAGGAAGTTTACTATTATTATTTAATAAAGAGATATTACATCAGACAGATTCCCTTATTTAATTTTAGCAAAACAGAACTTGAAATAATTGATCATGTCATTTATGAATTAAGTGATTTCTCTGCTACTGAGCTATTGATCTATCAAAGGGGAGATATGCCCTATAAATTGGTAAATTTGGATGAGGAATTGGATTACAATCATGTATTCTATAGGGATGAGATTTATTCTGTTAGGAAATGCTGATTTAATTGATATGGATTAAATCAATATAGAAAACTTTAAATGTAACTATAATCATTATAATTATTAAATAAAATATAAGTAAACTTATAGGGGGAATTTTATGTATGGTATTTGTCCTGCTTGCGGAAGTGAATTAGACGACGAAGGAAACTGTTGGGTCTGTGGCTATATGGCTCATTTCGGTAGTCCTGATGATTATGACTATGATGATTTTGCTGATGAATATGTCCCTTGAGGAATTGGTTTTTAGGTGATTATTATGCTTATTTGTCCGATTTGTGG
>JAFRCZ010000249.1 GCA_017404125.1 Methanobrevibacter sp. | reverse complement strand
TTTTATTATAAAAAATTGAACAAATACAGATTTTGATATATTTTTTTTATTGAGTTTTGAAAAAATAGTTGGTAAAATTGCTGATAAAATTGTTGGAAAAATAGTTTAAAAAAAGTCGTTGATATTTAAAATTTAAAGTAAAAAAATAAAAAAAGTAGTTTTAGAATTAAGATTATAATCAAATAATTGCTCAATTACAATTTTATTACAATTCTAAAACTTTAAATGATTCTAAGTTCAATAAGTCAAAATTAAGTATTTTTGGAGCATAAGTCACGTCTCCAACACCGGTGATTAACTTATATGCTTCAAATGCTTCCAAACACCCTACAATATTTGGTACAGGTCCGATTACCGGCGGCACTCCTTTAGTCAATTTTGATATTTCAGCTTTGGTTTTATCATCTAATTCTTTTCCAAGTGATGGGAGTGAGAACATTTCTTCATAGGATTTTGTATCTTTAGTGAATACAGTTATTTGTCCTTGGGTTCCATGAATAGCTCCATGAATAAATGGAATGTCATTTTCCCTTGCAAATCTGCTTACTATAATTCTGGTGTAGAGATTATCCAATGCATCCAATATGATATCGCAATCTTTAAAGTACTCTACATTATTCGCATCGATAAATTCATTAATTGCAGTGACTTTTGTATATGGATTTGTTAATCTTATTTTTTCTTTTGTAACTTCTACTTTTGAAAGCCCTAAACAGTCTATGCTGCTCATAGCTTGTCTATTGAGGTTAGATAAATCAAATTCATCTTTGTCTACAATGATCAGTTCTCCGATTCCCATACGTGCAAGCATTGATATTGTTTCTCCACCAATTCCTCCACAACCGATTACAGCTATTTTAGCATCTTTAAATCGTGTTTGCTGGCTTTTAGTTACAATGCCCATTTGACGGGTTGCTATATCCCAGTATCCAAATCCTTTATATCTTTCTGGCATATTTCCACCTTTTCATATCTTATATAATATATTGTTGATTACCTTTTATATTTTTATTTTTTTTATTTTTTGAATACCTAACTTAATATTAGATTACATAATATATAACAATTGTTATTATTTATGCTTTATTTGAAATTTTTAATCTTTTTTAATTTTTTAGATAATTTTTTAGATATGATTTATATTAGAAATAAGTGTATTTTTTGCCAAAGAACTCTTCAACTTTCTTTAAATCTTCAGAGATATGTATCATTTGAGGGCAATGGTTTAGGCAGTCATCACAATGAATACAGCTATCCGCTCTTGTGCCGCTATCAAGTGAGAAGTAGTGCATTGCACTTCCTGCCGGATTATTCAGCATCCTTGCAACATTGTATTCCCTAAAGCAGCCTGCAACATCCACTCCATGAGGACATGGCATGCAGTATCCACAGCCAGTGCAGTCGTTTCCCTTTCTCTGCTTGTACTCCCAAGCCACTTCCTTAATAAGTTCCAAATCATTTGCACTGATGGAATTTATTTGGGATCTATTAGCTATTTCAATATTCTCTTTGACTTGTTCCAAGCTATTCATTCCACTAAGGACTGTGTTAACCTCTTCCATATTCCAAAGGTATTGAAGTGCCCATTCAAGAGGAGTTCTTTTTTCTTCCGCCATATCCCATAATTCCATAATGTCTTGGGGAACATTCTGCACCAATCTTCCACCTCTAAGAGGTTCCATAATCATGGTTCCTAGATTATGGGAAGCCAAGTATTCAACTCCTTCTCTGCCTGATTGATATCTCTCATCAAGATAGTTTAACTGAGTAAGTCCAAATTCGAACTTGTCATAGTCATCTACAATATCCACTATCCAGTCCATTTCGGTGTGAGCTGAAAATCCGATATGCTTTACTCTACCAGAGCTTAAAAGCTCATCCATAAATTCAAAGACATCAAGTTCCCTAAACATTTTCCAGTAGTCTTCATTAAGGCTATGAAGCATATATAAATCAATGGAATCGGTTTTCAAGTCTTTCATTTGGCTTTCAAAGATCTTTTCCATATCATCCTTTGTCTTTATTAGCCAGCTTGGAAGCTTTGTGCTTAAAAGAACTTCGTCTCTATATGAATTTTCATATAAGAAGTTTCCAAGATACTCTTCACACTTCCCTTTTCCAGACAGGTTGTTTGCATGATAGGAATAAGCGGTATCAATAAGGTTTATCCCATTTTCAATTCCATATGATAGAATTTTATCTGCCTCTTCAGTATTGATTTGAGCATTGGTTTCAAAATGAGGCAGTCTCATTGCTCCAAAACCTAAGATGGAAACTTTCTCTCCTGTTTTTCCTAAAGTTCTATATTTCATTGTGTTACCTATAATTTTTAATCAAAGTAATATTTTAGAATTTTAAATCAATTAGATATTTTAATATTAGCTTTTTTGATTAATATTATTTTTTAATGGCATTTTAAAAAATTATAACTTTAAAAATAGTTAAAGAATAGTTAAAAAGTAGTAAAATATATCAAAAATAGTCTATTAAGTTGTCTAAAATGTGTTGAATTGAATAAAAATAGTTAAAAAAAGTTATGATGTTATGATTCCTG
>JAFRCZ010000248.1 GCA_017404125.1 Methanobrevibacter sp. | reverse complement strand
GAGTTTTACTTATTCACTCTGATTATATAAAATATCAAGTAAAAAACAAAACTCCAGTAGCTGAAGAAATAGAAGAAGCAAAAGAAAATGGCGCTTTTGACGAAGCTTTAGTTGTTTTCTCATCTGTTGAAAAAGAAGATGAAGAAGATCCAAAAGCTATTGTAAAGAATTTAGTTGCTGAAGTTATAAAAACCAATGAAGAAGTCAATGCAGAAAAAATCGTTTTATACCCATATGCTCACCTTTCTTCATCCCTTGGTGCTCCTAAAGTAGCTGTACAAATATTGAAAGATGCTGAAGAAGCGCTTAATGAAGAAGGATTGGATGTATTTAGAGTACCATTCGGCTGGTATAAGGCATTTGAACTTTCCTGTAAAGGACACCCATTATCTGAACTTTCAAGAACCATTACTGCAGAAGCTTCTGAAGATGAAGAGGAAAAAGAAGAGAAAAAGCCATCAACCTGGCTCATCTTTAAGGATGGAGAAACCTTTGACCCTAAAGAATACAGCTATGAAAGCAAAGACTTGGAAAAACTGGTTGCATACGAATTAGGTGAAGGTGCAAGTGACGAAGGAGAACCTCCACATGTTAAAATCATGAGGGAAAAGGAGTTATGTGACTACGAACTTGCATCAGATATCGGTAACCTTAAATGGTATCCTAAAGGTAGATTAGTGCGTGACTTGCTTGCTGATTATGTTTACAACTTCGTAGTGGATTTAGGTGCAATGCCTATTGAAACCCCAATCTTCTATGACCTTGCAAATGATGCAATCAGAGAACATGCAGCTAAATTCGGTGAAAGACAATATAAAACCGCAACCAAAAAAGACTTAATGCTTAGATTTGCATGCTGTTTCGGAGCATTCAGAGTACTTGGCGGATCTTTCCTAACCTGGAAAAACCTCCCTGCTAAAGTTTATGAATTATCCACTTACAGTTTCAGATTCGAGAAAAGAGGAGAAGTTGTAGGTCTTAAGAGACTCAGAGCATTTACCATGCCAGATATGCACAGTTTCTGTGCAGATATGCCACAAGCTTTAGAGGAATTTGATGCACAGGTTGACATGTGTGTGCAAACAGGTGTAGACCTTGATGTAAACTACGAAGCAATCTTCAGAGCAACCCAAGACTTCTATGATGAGCACAAAGACTGGATGGAAGCAACCGCAAAAAGAATCGGCAAACCATTATTACTCGAAATATTGCCTGAGCGAAAACATTACTGGTCCTGTAAAATCGACTTTGCAGCTATTGACTACTTAGGAAGACCTATTGAAAACCCTACTGTACAAATAGATGTTGAAAGTGGTAAAAGATTCGGCATTGAGTATGTTGATGAAAATGAGGATGCTCAAAACCCTATCATCTTACACTGTTCACCAACTGGTAGTGTAGAAAGAGTTATCTGCAGCCTTCTTGAAAACACTGCAAAAGAAGACGGCAAAGCTCCAATGCTTCCAATTTGGTTAAGTCCATCACAAGTGAGAATCTTGCCAATCGGTGAAAAGCACTTAGACTATGCTAACGAATTGGCTGACAAGATCGCAGCAGCAAACATTCGTGTAGATGTAGATAACAGTGATGACAGAGTAGGCAAAAAAATCAGAAATGCTTCTAAGGAATGGATCCCTTACATCGTTGTAATTGGTGATAAGGAAATTGAAACAGACAATTACAATGTAACTGTAAGAAAAACTGGTGAAAAGGTTGACATGACTGCAGATGAGCTTATCGCATCAGTCAAAGAGGAAACCAAAGGAATGCCATTTAGAAGACTTCCATTGCCAAGAAACGTTTCTGAAAGAATTAATTTTAAATAAGTTGATTTAATCAACTTATAATTTCTTTTTTTAAGCAATTTTATTTGTTCGCATATTAACTAATCTTATTTTTTTTATTTATTAATCTGATTATTTGATGTTTTTTAAAATCATAAATGGGTTAACAATCTTAAATTTAAATATTAAATTGAATAAATAGTAATATGACAATTATTTAAATGAACAATTTTAAAAATATAAATAATTAATTGGATTGTTTTTAACTTTTATTAGGAGGGCTTAAGATTAATATAAAAAGAATTTTTATAGTATTGGCTGTATTGCTTATTTCATTTTTAATGATAAGCTCAGTTAGTGCAGGATGGTTTGATTTTTTAGGTGATGATGCAGCCGAAAACAATGAAACCAATTTTGTTGTCGGATATTTCCTTGAATTCCCGCCATTTGAATATACAGACAATAACGGAGAAGTGACCGGTTTCGATCTAGACTTAGCTCAAGAAGTCTGTGATAGAAACAATTGGACATTGGTAGAGCATCAGATAATTGATTGGGACAGCAAGGAAGCGGAACTTGACTCTGGTGCTATAGACTGCATTT
>JAFRCZ010000247.1 GCA_017404125.1 Methanobrevibacter sp. | reverse complement strand
CACTCCTTTTAAATTTCTAATATTTTTCAATTATGGGTAATATTTTTCAAATTTTTTCCTTTTGACATTACCATGATATTAACATTTTTTTGAGATTTCATGAAATTTTCAATGATATTATCATGTTATTATCATTTTTTCGAAAATTTTGAATTTTTTTGCTAAAATTTTTCTTATTTTCCACATCTAATTAAAAATTTTTCTTATTTTTTTATTTTTAGATATAGTTTACTATTATTTTTAATTTTTCTTTAAAATTTACCCATAATTTCAAATTTTATTAGCTAATTTTGACTTAAAAAACATAAAGTATTTATATAAGCAAATATACATATATTATATAATAAGCTTATTTAGTGTTTAATTGTTAAATTCCATATGAATTTCTTTACAAAATCTAAAAATAAAAAATTCATATCTTTAATTTTCAATTCATTCTTCATAGGCTAAAAATTTTAAAAATTAAAGGATTTTTCAATGTTTTTCAAGCATTGATCTGAAACATTTTATTTTGATTTATTGAGTTAGATGGTGAAAAAATGGTAGAAGTTTCAACTCTTTACGATTTGGATATATATACATTAGCAGGACAATATGTAGGGCAAGTACATGACGTAGTTCTTAATATAAGATACGGAACTATCTCTAGACTTCAAGTAAAAGCTTTAGAACCTGAAAGAAAAAGTGCAGGGTTCAGAGATATCTTTAGAGGCGGATTCCAGTTCGTACCTGAAGAAGAAGTAGGCAGAACCTTCCAAGAAGGCTTACTTAACATTGAGTTTGACAGAGTCACTGCTATTGGCGACATTATGTTAATTGATCCTCAGGACTTAAAAAGACCAAAACCTCCTGTAGCAGGGGAAGAAATGTCTATCCGTCCTAAACCGGAACCTGTTAGAGCAGTTCCAACAGAAGCACAAATAGAAGCTCCTGTACCAAAAGCACAATAGTTCTTTTACTAAATATGTTTTTAATCTTTGAGATTTTTACCATATCCTTTGATTATTCGCCTATTTTTTCTAAATGTAGTTTCAGATTAATTAACATATTTAATTTATTTTCTCTTTTTTTATTATTTTTTCATGTAGCGATTTTTACCATTTTTCTTGTTATTATCAATGTTATTATCAATCTATAATATTTGGCTTGCAATTTTTTGAAATTTTCATTAAGATAGTTTTTTATTTAATAAAGATTAATTATTATTATGGATAATTTATTTTTAATAAATATTATTCAAATATTATTAAAAACCATTTAAATTTTTATTATTGAGGTGAACTGATGATAGTAGGTATTGTAGGATGTGGAGCAATAGCTAATACTATAGTGAATGAGCTCAAATCCGATAAGGGAATAGAAATTAGATATTTCTATGACACTGACATAGAAAGAGCAGAAAACCTTGCACAGATTGCAAATGGTGTTGCTGTCTTGAAACTGGAAGACATGTTAGGTGATGTAGATTTGGTTTTGGAATCAGCTTCTCCAGTTGCTTTAAAGATTATTGCATTGGATATTCTTGAAAGAGGAATAGATCTAATGGTAATGAGTGTAGGTGCATTGATGGATGAGGAATTTAGAAATAGGGTTCGCAAAACTGCAGAATCTCATAATGCAAAGGTCTATGCTCCTTCTGGCGCTATTGTTGGTTTAGATGGTATTAAGGCTGCATCCATCGGTAAGATTACAGAAGCTTCATTGACTACTAGAAAAGCGCCTAAGTCATTGGGAAGAGATGTTGAAGAGGAAGAGATCTTGTTTGAAGGAAAAGCTTCAGAAGCTGTAGAGAAATTCCCAGTAAACATCAATGTTGCTGCAGCTTTAAGCATTGCATGTGATATGGATATAGATGTAAAGATTATTGTAGATCCAAATGTAGATAGAAATGTTCATGAAGTTGTAGTTAAAGGAGACTTTGGTGAATTCAGAACAAGCTCAGAAAACTATCCATTTGCTGCAAACCCAAAAACAAGTATGTTAGCTGCATTTTCAGCTATTAAACTCTTGAAAAGCTTTGGAGAATGTTTCTCAGTAGGAACATAATTTATTAATTAATTATACAAATTCAAAAAAGTCATAAATAAATAATATTTAAAATTTTTTAATTTAGGTGATTTGATGAAAGATTATGAGATTTATTCAACTATGAAAGTCCCAAAAAACTCAAATATTATCATAAGATTGGATGGTCGCAAGTTTCATAGTTTAGCTAAGGCTTTAAATCTTGTAAAACCTTATGATGAAAATTTCTATAAAATAATTACAAATGTTTGCCTCGATATCTTCAATCAGTTTGCACCTAAATTCATTTATGCTTTCTCAGATGAAATCAGCATTCTTTTAGATGAAATTCCATTTTCAGGAAGAGTTGAGAAGATCAATTCAGTATTCGCCTCACTGGCCTCAAGTTCCTTTACATATTATTTAATAAACGATTATTCTAATGAATTTGATTTGAAAAACCTATCAGATAATGAAAGGAATATTGTATTTCCTATATCATTTGATTCAAGAATCATTCCAATAGATGATGCATCTATATCAGACTACTTCAAATGGAGACAAGATGAATGTTGGAGAAATTGCATCAATGGATATGGCATATGGGCACTCCAAAAAGAATACGATAAGGAAGAGGCAAATGAAAAAATTAAAGGATTAAAATCAAATGAGATCCATGATTTGTTATTTGAAAGAGGCATAAATCTC
Organism: Methanobrevibacter sp.; assembly: GCA_017404125.1. Lineage (GTDB taxonomy): Archaea > Methanobacteriota > Methanobacteria > Methanobacteriales > Methanobacteriaceae > Methanobrevibacter. The sequence continues at coordinate 1,344 of JAFRCZ010000247.1, read as the reverse complement.
AATGATGTTGAAATCTGGAAGAAAAGAGGAATTGGTGTCTATAAAAAGTCATGGGAAATCGAGGGATTCAATCCTAAGAAACAGGAAAAAACAGTATCTACAAGATCTGAAGTTTATTTTGATTATGAATTAGACATTTTCAATCAAGAGTTTTTTGAAAAGTTAGAGATTATTATTATAATATTATATGGATATACTTCTTACATGGCTTTGTTAATTTAATTGCTATTTTTGTTTAAATTGGTGAAATCATGGGATTTGAGGATTTGGTATCTAAAATGAATGAAAAGAATCAATTCAAAAAGGTTTGTGTAGACCAGGGAGTAATTGATTCTGTAGTATTTTATTCTAAAAAATCATATCCCAATGAATTTTTAGCTATGCTTGATGGTCATGTCAAAGATAAGGTTCTTTATATCACTGGATTGTTGTTCTTGCCAGGTGAGCGATCACATACAAGCGCTAGCTTTAATGATTGGATGATTCCACCTAATCAGAAAAAATGGGGTTCTGTACATTCCCATCCTGGAAACAATGCAAATCCCTCCCATGCCGATTTAATGACATTTTCAAAGCATGGCCCCTTTCATATAATTGTTTGTGAACCTTATTCACTAGAAACCATGAAAGCTTATAATGCTTATGGAGAACCTGTAAGCTTTGAAGTGGGAAACTTTCCAGATGAAAATAGGGACTTGATGCTTGAAGATTTAGAACAGATTAAACAGGAAATTGATGAAATGGATGGGGAAGAGCTTAGTCCATCATTCTTTGATTTGGATAAGGATCTCTTCTACTTCGATGATGATAGGGAAAAAAACAATAAGTATTCTCATGAATTTGATGAAATGAATAATCCTTACAGCATTTCAGATGAAGACCTTGGAGCTATTGATTTAAATCCAAAAGTGGTTGAGATAGGGGGAGAACGCATCAATGGCCAAAGTCCTAAATTAGGGATTGTCATAGAATTTAGAGATGGAAAGCCTATCTTGAAAGGTGTAAACAATAGAATTCTTGAAGACATTGATAAAGACAACAATCAAGAGTAAAAAAGAGTTTTATAACTATTTTTTAAAACTATTTTTAAAATTTTAAAAAGAAAAAAGAAAAAGAGATTAGAATTCAATTGAATTCTAATAATTGTTTTTTAAGTTCAAAATTTGAACTGTCATTTAATTATTTCAATATTTTAATTTTAACATTAACTATTTTTCCACTTAAAGAGTTAAGCTGGTTGCATCATAAACATTGTCTAATTGTTTAATCTGTTCAACTGCTTCTTTAGTAGCAGGTTCATCCAAAGTAAGAATCATAATAGCTTCTCCACCGGAGGAGTCTCTT
>JAFRCZ010000246.1 GCA_017404125.1 Methanobrevibacter sp. | reverse complement strand
TATTTCAATGTCTTTGGTCCTAGACAAGATGAAAATTCACCTTATGCTGCAGTTATTCCTAAATTCATTTCAGCAATCCTAAAAGGAGAAAGTCCTGTTATCTACGGTGATGGAGAACAGACAAGAGACTTTATCTATGTAAAGGAAATAGCTAAAGCAAATATAGCAGCATGTGAATCTGACTACAATGGAATAGTGAATGTTGCATTAGGCAAGTCAATGACCATAAATCATTTATTCGATATTGTCAGTGATGTATTGGAATCAGATTTGGAAGTAGAATATCTTGATGAACGTCCAGGAGACATCAAGCACTCATTGGCAGACATTTCAAACCTTAAAAACATTAACTTTGAGCCTGAAGAGGATAAATTTGAAGAACAGTTAAGAGAAACTGTAAAATGGTTTAAAGAAGAAATGAAAAGCAAAAATTAGTCATACTTATTAAAAAGGTAAAATAAAACCAATGATGAATCATACTTATTAAAAAAAACCCCAGAAGTGGTAAAATGAAAATTGAAGTATTAGACACAACATTGAGAGATGGAGAACAAACTCCAGGAATCTCTTTAAATGCAGTAAAGAAATTAAGAATAGCTACCAAATTGGATGAAATAGGCGTAAATGCAATTGAAGCAGGTTCAGCCATTACATCTGAAGGTGAAAGGGAAGCTATCAAATTGATTACATCACAAGGATTGAATGCAGAAATCGTCAGCTTTTCAAGAACATTGATTAAAGATGTTGATTACTGCTTGGAATGTGATGTGGATGCTGTAAATGTTGTAGTTCCCACTTCTGATTTGCATTTGCAATACAAATTGAAGAAATCCCAAAGCGAAATGCTGGAAGATGCTGTAAAAGTCGTTGAATATGCTAAAGACCATGGGCTTTTGGTTGAGCTTGCTGCTGAAGACTCAACAAGGACAGATATAGAATACCTAATGGAAATATTCAAGGCAACAATCGATGCAGGAGCAGACAGAATCTGTCCATGCGACACTTTAGGAATCCTTACACCATTGAAATCATTCAATTTCTATAGAAAATTCACTGACTTGGGAGTTCCTGTAAGCGCTCACTGCCATAACGATTTCGGTCTTGCAGTGGCTAATACATTATCTGCAATAGATGGAGGGGCCAGCAGATTCCATGGAACAATCAATGGTCTTGGTGAAAGAGCTGGAAATGCCGCTTTAGAAGAGGTTGTAGTATCATTAAGCACATTATACAAATACAGTGAAGATGAGGATGAAAGCAGATATAAAACTGACATCAAAATCAATCAGCTTTACAACACTTCAAAACTGGTTTCAAGATTAAGCAATGCATACCTCGCTCCAAACAAACCGATTGTAGGCGAAAATGCATTTGCACATGAATCTGGAATTCATGCAGATGGAGTCATTAAAAACAGCGCAACCTATGAACCTATCATGCCAGAGCTTGTAGGCCACAGACGCAAATTCATCGTTGGAAAGCATGTTGGAACCAAAGGATTGAACAACAGATTGGAAGAATTGGGCATTGAAGTAAACGATGAACAATTGACTGAAATCTTCAATAAGGTAAAGGACCTTGGAGATAAGGGAAAAACCGTTACAGACACTGATTTGGAAGCTATTGCGGAGCATGTCCTAAACATTGAACAGGAAAAGAAAATCAATCTTGACGAGCTTACAATCGTTTCAGGAAACAAAATCAGACCGACAGCATCAATCAAGTTGAACATCGAAGATGAGGAAGTTATTGAAGCGGATGTAGGTATCGGTCCTGTAGATGCAGCTATCAATGCAGTAAACAAGGGAATCAAGAACTTTGCAGATATTAAGCTTGAAGAGTACCATGTAGATGCAGTTACTGGAGGTACAGATGCATTGATTGAAGTAATCGTAAAGCTCTCATCAGGAGATAAGATCATATCTGCAAGAGCAACTGAACCAGATATTATCAATGCAAGTGTAGAGGCTTATATCGATGGTGTAAACAGACTGCTTGAAAATGATCATTTTTCATTGGATAAAAGACAAAAGAAAAGCAAGAAATAAAGTTTGAGTAGTTAAAATGAAAGAATACGATAAGGAATTGGCTAATTTGGACAATGTTGAGATATTAGGATTCACTGGAGAAATTGAAAGCATTCCCAAAACATTAGAGCAAATAGACAATATCAGAGACACATGTTGTGATGTTGGAATCATTCAGCTTATGAATGCTGATGCAATTGCTGGAAAGAAACACCTTGAACAGGGAACCATTCATGCAATCAATGCATTCAAGAGAGGAGAAAATTTAGCTAAGGATTTAGGTATTGAAATACTCATAAGAACATCTGCCCAAAGACAAATTTCCAAGGCATTTGACATACTTGGCCTTAAGGAAGGGAAGATGAATATAGCGGTTGTTCTAATCGATTGTCCAGATTACTTTGTCGATGAATTATCTAAATATTTTACAAGAAACGATGCTGTTTTAGAAGCCAACGAATCAATATTAATGAACTTATATGATATTCCACAAAAAGAATTGAAGAACATGCATATAACTGACATATTAATTGATAAAACAAGCAGATTAATAGTTGATCAATAACTTATTTAGAAAAAAACTATTTTTAAAAGATGTAAAAATTAATATTAAAATTATAAAAAACTTTAAAAAAAGTAAAAAAAT
>JAFRCZ010000245.1 GCA_017404125.1 Methanobrevibacter sp. | reverse complement strand
TTGGCGTATTGATTTGCGGATTCTTGGGAGTTATTATAGTATCTAAGTTACTTTCTAATTAATTATAGGTGAATTTATGCATATTCCTGATGGTCTTATTCCAATGGATCAAGCGATTATATATTGGATTATAACTCTTATAGTTTTAAGCATATTCTTTGTAAGGGTTTCTAAAAAAGTGGATATGGAAAAAAGATTAGTTTTAACAGCTGTTTTAACTGCAGCTACTGTTGTAGCCACAGCAGTTTCTATCCCTTCCCCTTTTGGAATACCAATGCATTTCTTCTTGATTCCATTAGTTGTAATTATCTTAGGTCCTTTAAATGGAACATTAGTTTGTTTTTTGGCGTTGCTTACACAAGCCATATTTTTAGGCATGGGGGGAGTAACAACTTTAGGAGCAAATGTATTGGTTATGGGAGTTTCTATAAGTTTGGTAACTTCATTTATTTATGATTTATTTAAAAACATCAATGATAGGCTTGCAATATTTTTATCAACAATTTTGGGCATTTTAGCAGCTACATTAGTTCAAATCGTTATTTTGATTTTAACAGAAACTACAAGTTTAGAGGTTCTTTTAGCTAGCTTGTTGCCTTTTTATCTTGTTGTAGCATTCATTGAAGCTTTTATAAATATTGTGGTATTGGAATTAATATTCAATACACGTCCAGACATTGCAGGCATAGAAAAAGTTTGAAAAAGTTTATACAATCAAGAAAAATAAAGATATTAATTTAAAAAAACTTAAATTTAAGTTTTAATTTCTTAAAAGTTGATTCTTATCAGTGTAATATTTATAATGTTTTGGAGGTTTTAGTTTGAAAAAAATAGGCATTTGCATTTTAATCATATTTATTTCTCTTTTATCTGTCTCTGCTGTCAGTGCACATGGAGCAGATATAACTGATGATACAATGATAATAGCAAATGAATCAAACGGCGTTTTTGCGAAAGATATTGTAGACAATTTGGGTTTGAATATAACTGTATACAAATTTAAATCTGATGGAGATGTGGAACATCAATTGGAGCATGCTTTAACAAATCCAAATAAGAGAATACTGGCTATTGCATATCAAGACACAGTTGAATCCTATTTGGATGAGCACTCTGAATTGAAAAGCAGGGTTTTGGTTTCCAATGATGATGAAAAGTCAATCAGTGACTCTTGTAAAAAATTAGTTGAAATAGACGTTAATTCCGGCAGCGGTTCCAATAACTTTATAACACCATTGGTTGTTGGTGTAGTTATTGGTTTGTTGATAGGCATTGTTGTTGGTGCAGTTGTCCTGAAAAGGAAAAAATAATTTTATGAATGTTTTTTAATGTTTGTAATTTTATGCTTTAAAAAAATTTTGGCGATTAATATGGCATTTAGTTTATTATGGTCTTTTGGACTTATACTCTCTATAATCATTTTTGCTATTGATTTGGGGTTGCTTTTTAATTTTAAGGATATTTCTAAAAGATCTTTAGTTAAGTATTCTATGATTTTATTTGTAAGCACTTTAATACTAATCTATTTCATTGATTTATTTAAAAGTCAATTCCTTTCATTCTTGGGACTTTATAACTATCTATTATTGTTCTTAATTTCATTTGTCTTAATGTTTATTGGGTATTTAATTAATAAAAATAACAATTTCAAAAAAGACTTTAAATTAATTGTAATATTGTCTTATTTGTGTTTTTTCTTAATGGCATTTATGTGTATTTTGTCCAAACAAGCTTTATTTGGCCTTAACTCATTGCAAATAAGTTTGTTAACAGCAATTTTATTTACAGTTTTAGTTATAGTCTTCAGATTTGCCTTAGCTAAATTAGATTTAATAAATTCATACAAGGCTTTTGGTAGTTTATATTTTATTCTTGGAGCGTATTGTTTAATTGTTTCATTATTCCTCCCAAATATCATATCTTTAGATATAAATGAAATGAGTCCAATTAACATTGTTTCAATAGAATCCATGATATTGACTATAGTTTTATTGCTTATTGTAGCTGTTTTTGGATTATTATATTATAGAAAGAATTCAAACTTTAAATGATTGTAGGTATATGTTTTAAAGGTTTAAATAAGTAGTTTTGTTTATCGATGTGTATAAAATGTTTAAATTAGGTTTTTATAAAAAAGGTTTTAATTTCAAGTTTTATATTAATTTTATTTGGTAGTGGTGATTGATGTGGTAAGTATTCCTGGAAGTGAATTGTTAACAGCTACTTTAAATGTAGTTTCTCAGAGTTTACAGATTCCTGTAATCATTTTCTTACTTATATTTGCTGTTTTCGCTGTTTTTGCATTTGGAGGTCTCATTTCTGATTATAACAGTCGAAAAAGATTAAGTAGGGATTATAAGGAAAACTTAGTCTTTTCTCTAGTTAATGCAAATTCTGTTGATGAGTTAACAAATATTGTGGAAAGTTCTGAAATTTTTGAAAGTCAAAAAGAAGTTTTATTAAAGGTTATTAATTCCCATTCCTTATCTTCAGATTCTCGTGAAGCATGGGCTATCAATTTAATTGAAGAGGAAGAAGTTGCTATGGCAAAATCTCTTGAAAAAATTGATATTGTCACTCGTATAGGGCCAACTTTAGGTTTAATGGGTACTTTAATTCCTATGGGTCCAGGGTTAGCTGCTTTAGGTAGTGGAGATGTATCAACTTTAGCAAGCGCAATTATAGTCGCTTTTGACACTACTGTTGTAGGTATTGGTTCTGGTGCAGTAGCTTATGTCATTTCTAAAGTAAGACGTAGATGGTATGAAGAGTATTCCTCTAATCTTCAACTTTTTGTCAATGCTGTTTTAGAGAATTTAAATGATTAATCAGGTCATTAAAAGGAAAGAAACTTTGGATTATGAGTGATATTATGATTCGTCGTAAAAAGGGAAAATTTTTTAATCAAGGTGAAGAAGATCCTATGGCGGGGACATCTAATCTTGTTGATGCAATGTTGGTTATTGCAGTTGGCTTATTGGTCTTTTTAGTTTTATCCTGGAATATGCAGAATATTGTCTTTAATGAGAATATGGATGAGCAACAAAAACAAAAAGTGATGGATGCCATTAAAGAGGTTTCAGAAATAGACCAAGGCAAACAATTAGATGAAACACCTGATATAAGTAAGTCATCTGGAAATGGTTATACCGAGATGGGTAAGGTTTATAAAGACAAAGACACGGGTAAACTGATTATGGTTGAAGGTTAATATCTTGCCTTCAACTGTTTATTTTTTTAATTTTTTCTATTTTTTAAGACCAATTTTTATTCATTTTTATTTCTATTTTTTTTATTCTGCATCCTCATCTAGAGTTTCAAGCAAAAAGCTTACAGGACGGAATCCATCATTGCAGGATATCATAGCTGATTTCTTGTTTTTCATCCAGCCATCGTATAGATCTTCACCACCTGATGATAATGCAAGCACAAATGGTGAAATGCTTTCCCATGCACTGCTGCAGAAATCTTCAGGCCTTTCCCAGCCATTAGCAATGAATGTGTCTCCAAGTTCTACATCACATTCATGTTCCATAGGATTTTCATATTCTTCAATCAAGTCATCATATCTTGCTTTTTTCATTACAGTGATTTTTACTTTTTTCATCATAGCACCTGTTTTAATATCTATTGGTTTTTTTATTTATTTTTTATTTTTTCTTAAAAAATTTTAAATACTTAGTTCAATTTAAATTTAAATGGAATATAAAAAGGAAGACGATAAAATGGATAAAAAATTGATTTTTAGATACATATTGCTTATTGTTGGAGTAAGTATAATGTCTTTAGGTATTTCATTATCCATTAAAGCTACTTTAGGAACTGCCCCAATATCTTCTGTTCCTTATGTTTTATGCATTATTTTTCCTTTAAGCGTTGGAGTATTTACAATACTTTTCAATGCCCTTCTTGTTTTATTTCAAATGCTTCTTCTCAAGAAAGTTACAGTTTCACAAATTGCACAAATGCTTGTTTGCATATTATTCGGGTATATGATTGATTTCACCCTTGGGTGCTTGAGCTTTATTAATCTCACTGATTACATTAGTCAATGGATTTTATGTATTGTTAGCTGTTTTGTTCTTGCTTTTGGTTTAACCATTGAGGTTAAATCAAATCTTACCATGCTTCCAGGTGACGGTGCAGTTTTAGCTATTGCAGAAGTATTGAATAGGGACTTTGGAAAGGTAAAGCCGTTTTTTGATATATCTATCATAACTATGGCTGCAGTTATCTCATTCATATTCTTAGGCCATCTCGAAGGAGTTCGTGAAGGAACTATTTTTGCAGGAATTGTTGTAGGTTTCATCATTCAATTTTATGATAAGATCTTTGGCAAAAAAATTGATGAATATTTAGAAGATTAACTGATATTTTTTCTTGAGAAATTTTACAATAATTCCATTTTTATAAGAATTTCTGATTTTTTCAAAAAAGCCAAATTTTCCTTTATTCAATAAAAATACTCTTGTTTATTCTTTATTTTTTGTTCGAGGGGTTTAAAATTTTATTATTACTCAAATAACTTTTTTTAATAATTTGAAAAAAATTTTTTCTATTATATAAATGTTTTGTTTTGATTTTAACATTAAACTTTATAAAAAGCAAATGCTATAAATATATATGTGATATTATGGTAGTTAAAATCGCTATATTAAGAAGTGGTAATATTGGTACTTCACCAATATTAGATTTATTATTAGACGAAAGAGCAGACAGACCAAACATTGACGTAAGAGTATTTGGATCTGGAGCAAAAATGAACCCAGAACAAGTTGAAGATGTTGTACCTAAGTTCAAACAATTCGACCCAGATTTCTGTATTTTCATTAGCCCAAACCCAGCAGCACCTGGTCCAGCTAGAGCAAGAGAATTATTATCTGAAGAAGATATTCCTGCTATTATCATCGGTGACGCTCCTGGTAAAGGTAAAAAAGATGAAATGGATGAACAAGGTTTAGGTTACATTATTGTTATGGCAGACCCAATGATTGGTGCAAAAAGAGAATGGTTAGACCCAACTGAAATGGCTATTTTCAACGCTGACATCATTAAAGTATTAGCAGAAACTGGTGCTTTAAGATTAGTACAAAAAACCATTGACGGTATAATCGAAGCTGTAGAAGAAGGTAAAGAAATCGAATTACCTAAACTCATTGTAACTGCTGAAAAAGCAGTAGAAGCAGCTAAATTCCAAAACCCATACGCAAAAGCAAAAGCTATTGCTGCTTACGAAATGGCTGGTTCCGTAGCAGGATTAGACATGAAAGGTTGTTTCATGACCAAAGGTTACGAAAACTTCATTCCTTTAGTTGCTGCTGCTCACGAAATCGCTGCATGTGCTGCTAAATTAGCTGCAGAAGCAAGAGAAATTGAAAAATCCAACGACACTGTATTAAGAACTCCTCACATGAAAGAAGGAAACGTTGGTTGCAAACTTGATTTAATCAGCAAACCAGAATAAGTGTATTGGATTTAAGTAGCTTTTTAGCTACTTATTTTTCTTTTTTCTTTTTTAAAACAAATTCAAATCAAATCAAATAAATCAAATCTCAAATCAAATCCAAAATTTACTTTTTTTATTTTTATTAATCACAATTTTAAAGCTTTTTAGCATGAAATTTAATTCGTAATAATACAAACTATCATAAACAATTTCATATTTTAATTTAAAGAATTTATTGAATAAGGAATGTATGGGAAGGGTATGGAAATGGCTTCAATAGATTATTTTGAGTGTGAAAACTGCGGTTTCAGATGGAAAGATCAAGGACCATTATTGTTTTGCCTAAATGAAGATGGTGAGATTGAAGAGTATATTCTGATTAGAACTGCATATGATTTAGATAAGGATTCCTCAATCTCTGGCGATATTGTTGAAACCTATTGTGTAAACTGTGATAAAAAAATAAAGATGTATCTAATTTCATTTATCAAAAAACCATATGATGAAGAGGAAGCTATTGCTTTAATAGAGAAATTTGCAAATGAAAACAAGATTTCCAACACAATATTAAAGCCATTCATCAAATCTTCAGATCTGAAGGATGATTGCTATATTGTAGATTTAAGCAGAAACTTCCACACTTCAAAAAGATACCACTGTCCTATCTGCAATAGTGAAATTCCTAAATATATCCTATCAAAAAATTCTTGCCCAAAATGTGGTGGAGAGATAAAAGTAGTTGATGGAATGTGCTTGGATAAATTATAGAAAAAATAAAATGAAAAATATAAAATAGTTAAAAATAGCAATTAGGAATTAAAAAGAATTAAAAAAAGAAAAAAATAAAGATTTTGAAAAATTAAAGCACACCTTTAGTGCTTAAAATTTCGTCATGCTCTATTTTACATGCATCATACAATGATTTTGCAAATGCTTTGAAAAGAGCTTCAGATTTGTGGTGATCATTTGAACCTTCACAAGTTCCATAGATATTGATCTTTCCACTGGAAGCAAATGATTCAAAGAAGTGAACAATTACATCGCTGCTCAAATCGCCAATCTTATCATTTTTAAATTTTAAATCCATATTGCAGTAGCTGCGGCCACTTATGTCTCTAGCTACAGTTGCAACTGAGTCATCCATAGGGACAATTGCATGACCCATTCTTCTGATTCCTTTCTTATCACCGATAGCTTCTGCGAAAGCTTCACCTAATAATATTCCAACATCCTCTACAGTGTGGTGATCATCTATTTCAATATCCCCAACTGCCTTAATGTTCAAATCAATGAAACTGTGTTTTGAAAAGGATTCCAACATGTGATTGAAGAAATTGACTCCTGTATCAATTTCATATTTTCCTGTTCCATCAATATTTAATTCTATTTCAATATCTGTTTCAGATGTCTTTCTTGAAACTTTAGCTATTCTAGTCATTGAATCACTCACTTGATTTAAATTTTCATTACATATATAGTAAACAATTTATAGCAAAATTTTAAACTATAATTAAATTAAAACAACGATTAATTATTCATTCATCTGGTGCATTTCTCATAATTTTAATTGCATCTGGACCGCATTTCATTGCACATAATGTACAAACATGACAATAATCTAAGTTTGATACACGTGCAACAGCATCAATAGTCCAAATGTATCCTCCTTTAGGACAAATTTCCTTGCAATTTCCACATGCAGTGCATTTGTCTTCGTCAACTATAATTTTTAAAATAATATCACCATTGAATAATCTGTAAATAATCTTATTTTATTTAATCTATATAAAATTATAGGATAAATTATTTAAAAATGTATTTAATTCTTAAATCTAAGATGATAGCACTGATTTTAAAATGTTAAATGATTTATAATTTTAAGGTAGCTATTGACAATGCTTTAAAACCAATGTAGACTTCTTTTCCTAAACTTAAATCCAAGTCCTTACCTGCAGATAAAGTAATGTCTGAGAAAATGTCAACTCCACCAATGTCGATTTTTACACGAACCATTTCATTTTGAAGTCTCATTTCAGTAACTTTACCTTTGAAAATGTTTCTGATGCTAGATGTTTGAGGCTCTAGCATTATGAAGATGTTGTCATAACTGATTAAGGCCAGTATTTTATCTCCAACTTCATATTCTGTTTTCAAAGGAATTGTCATGGTCAATTCATTCATTTGGATTTTCATGACTCCTTTTGAATGATCAATTTCAAGAATTTCTGCTTCAAGTTCATTGGTTTCCCTGTGAAGTTCCATAATAGCATTGATCTTTTTACATTCCTTTAAGATTTGCAAACCTTCTTCAGTAAGAGTGGTGCTTCCTCCTCCACCACTTCCTCCTTTTTGAGTGCTTACAATAGCTATATCCAAAGTGGATTCTATTTTATCAATATAGTTTAAAGCGGTTCTGTAAGAAATTTTAGAACGTTTAGCAGCTTCTGTTATAGATCCACTTTCATTTATATAAATCAATAGATTGAATTTCTTTTCATCCAAGAGAAAAGACTTCCCATCGATATTAATTTTATATTCTACGCCAGCATTTACTTCTGTCATTTTTATCGTCCCTTTAACCTTAAATAATAACTTTTTTGTAATAATTACCTATAATGAGATATA
>JAFRCZ010000244.1 GCA_017404125.1 Methanobrevibacter sp. | reverse complement strand
ATAAATATAAAATAAAATTTATACATTTATATTTATTATATTATAATAATATAAATTTAACGAAAAAGAGTACGAAATAATGAAAAAAGAAACAAATAAACAATAACAAAAAGAATACAAAAATAATGAAAAAAGAAACAAAATAACAATAACTAAAAAACTAAAAAAATAGAGAATAGAAACTTTAATAATTTAAAATATTAATTTTTGCCAGGTATTTTCCAATAAAGAAAAAAATAGAATAAATAAATTTGATTTATTTATTCCTTAAATTAAACTCTATTCCTCATCATCTTCATCTCTTGCTTCCAAGAAGGAGAAACAGAAGATCAATACAAGAATCAATGCTGCAATAGGCACATAAATACCAGATAATGTTTTTGAAGCCACTTCTTCAATTTCACTAGCAATGAGGTCAGATATATCCCCGGATTCACCAGCTCCAACATCTCCGGAACCTTCACCAATGGAAGATAAAGCATTGGCAAGCAAGCCTAAGTCTATATTACCAAATGCACTGGAACCTGAGGAATCTGCATTTCCATCAGATATTGAAGATCCTCTGGCATTCCGGTTATCTGATTGGCTGGAATTGCCTTTATGAGGCACAGTTTGAGAACTGGAACCATTGGTTAGAACATACCTTGAACCTGTATTTCCAGATACGGTATTCCTTCCGCTAGGGTCATAAACTGCTGCATCTCCACCACCTTGAGTAGAGGACAATTTATTATTAGTTACTGAATTTTCAGTTGAAGATTCATCAAAGTGTATTGCAAAAGGCCCATCTGTACTGATGTTGTTATAATCAATGACATTGTTGCTGGAATATTTCTGCAAGGAGATTCCCGCATTGAACAATTCTACAGAATCTGGATGCTCTGGACCTTGTGCAGGTTCGTTTTTGCCGTCACCACGAGTAATAATGTCATTATAGGTTACAACGTTATTGCTGGATGCATACAAGTCAACGCTTGCATAACTAGCATTTGCAACAATCTTATTATAACTGATGTCATTATTGTTGGATGCATAAAGCTCTACAGCATAGATTCCAGCTCTGCCAGTACAATTGAGGGTATTGTTCTTGACTTTAGAGCCTTCAGATATTTCCAAAGTTAAACCATAGGTATAATTATTGGAATAAAGGTTAAATGTATTCTCTTCAACAACTGTATCCTTGGAGTTGTGTCTTAAGATCATTCCCATAGCAAAATAATCTGCATCTATGGTGATATTGTTCTTGCTGAAAATATTTTCACATGCATAGGTGACGGATTTACTTGTATCATCCCCAGATGAACCTAATCCATAAAGGAAAGGATCATGTCCATGGATATACACATTATTTTCACTAATATTGTTCCTATTGGAATCATAGTAAATGTAAAGACCTATAAGAATATTTACAGAAGGATTATAAGGCACTTGGAAACCTTCTACAGTAGAGGTAACTTCAATATCATTATGAATGAATTGATTGTCACTTGAGAAATCCAATATTACCCCATATGTTTTTGAAAGCTCTGAAATACTGCGAACTCCATCTATGCAAATGGTTTCATAATAAGGATACAATTCACTTGTACCAATAGCTAAAATGCTATTGTTTTCAATTAGAGCATCATATGTTTCATAGGTAAGCAATGCAAATACCAAATTGTCCCCTTGACATCGGATACTGTTGTTTGCTACTGTATCATTATAGGAGTCACAAAGGTAAATGCCGTAAGAGGTATTCTTATCCCATACAGTGATATTGTTTCCAGTGATTACCTCATTATCTGCTTCGTAAACATAAATTCCCCAGAGATTGCAATTGCTGTCATCTGTACCATTGTTTATAATGTTAAAGTCCTGTATTTTACAATTTGAGGCATTTACAAAGATAGTGGTATCCTTTAAAAATGCATTATCCCCTATAAGGCTAACTATTCTATTTAAGACTATTTTGCCTTTTGGGCTAAAGTTACCGCTAAATATTAAGATATCCCCATCTTTAACATTATTTTTCAAGTTTCCATTTGAATCAAAATAGCTATTGTAGCTATCCTCAGTTACCTGATAAACAGTGCCATCACCCCAATCCGCGGAATAGTCAACTGCAATTGGATAAATAATTCCTTTTCCACCTAGGAAATTATTTTTACAATACCAGGATCCCTCTTCAGTGGATAATTGTGCGATGTTTATTGCATGATCATTTGAAGTGTATATAATATTATTATGAATGGAAATATTATATGGCCTATTGTTTCTTGATTGGTAAATAGCTAAAATACCAAACCCTGAACCAGTGCCTTGGCTTGCTCCAATTTCAGAAAGTGAATTTATAAGATTTTGATAGACTTCAGTGCCTTGAGGTGTACCTTTTATGCTTATGCCAGCACCTGACAAGACGTCTATTGTGTTATTATAAACTTTTGAATTGTGACCTCCTTCAACATCCCCTATTCTAATACCTTCTCCACTGCTGTTAATCTGAATATAGTTTCCATATACGTCACTGTTAGAACCTACAAGAACACCTGCACCGATTAAATCTGCATTGTAAATGGAGTTATTGGCAATTAAAGTGTCATTTCCACCATAAATCCCATAGTCTCCACCAAAACCATTGTTCTCATCAAAACCGGTTACATTATAGATTTTATTACCAATGATGATATTGTGTGGATAGCTTGAATGGATTCCCCTATACATGCGGATAATTGTATTGTCTGCTACAGTATTGTAGTTTCCAGTTAAATAGACACCATAAGACCAAAATGAAGGAGTCTCAGCAGTAGCCCTGATTGTATTGTTTGCTATGATATTGTTATTGGATATGGATGCTCCATAACAAAGGTATACTCCATAGGAATTTTCAACTGTGATATCATTATTAACAATTGAATTCCAATGTGCATCCCTTAAGCTAATGCCTGAATGTTGCCAACTGCTATTGTCCCCAGAATTCTCTTCATCAGGATTTACTTCTGAAGAATCTATTGCTGTATTAACTGGAACAACTGTTTTAATAATATTATCCTCTACAATACAATTATAGGTAAAGCTATCAAGGGAAATAGGATACCCATTATGTCCTGTAGTGAATATATCATTGTTTAAAACTTTTATGCAACTGGAACCGATTACCCAAACTGCAGATATATCAGGAATATCTGATTCAATTTTCAAGTTAGAAACAATTGCATCATAAGCAAAATTCTCATTTGAAACACCTTGGTAGTATATTGGAGAATTTCTCAATACTGCATCGCTTTCTGTACTTGTAATTGTTAAAGGAATATTTATTATAAATGTTTTATTAGAAAAATTACCAGACAAATTAATAGTATCATTAGCTTTTACCAATGAATTAATTAAATTACCATCAGAATCAAAATAATTAGAATAATCATCTTCAGTTATGGTATGGATTGTTTTTTCACCATCCCCGAGATTAGATTTGGAGTTTTCATTAGATATTTCTTCAATAGCATCACCTAAATCAGATAGGCCAATATCATCAATTGAATCAACGAAATAATTAGAGTTAGAATTATCTGCATAATCTAAATCTTCATTAACAACATCAATAGCGTTAGAAACATGACTAGTTTCTAAACTATCTGATAAATTATTAATCAAATCATCTGAATTTGATGCACTGACAGTATTTAATCCCATTAAAAGAAAAATCAATATGAATATCAAGCTAAATCCAATTATTCTTTTACTTCTCATCAAACACCTCCAGTAACTTTCTTATTTCAACTACAAATTTCAATAAACTACAACCTAAAAAATCAAAAATCAACTTTTTATTTTTAAAATTT
>JAFRCZ010000243.1 GCA_017404125.1 Methanobrevibacter sp. | reverse complement strand
GGTCAATTAAATGCTATTGATCGTATGATAGAGGAAGATATTCCTTGCGAGAATATTTTAATGCAAGTAAACGCTTCCAAATCTGCTTTACACAAAGTAGGATCTATTATAGTAGAAGGACACCTCGAAAATTGTATTAGAAATGCAATTGAGGCGGGGGAAAGTGATGAAGCAATAAACGATGTTTCTACTATATTAGAATATTATTCAAGATTATAGATTAAATTGTTTATGGGATTAAACTTGATTTTTAATTCCTAACAATTTAATTTTTTTCAAATACTTAGTATACCTATAAGGGTATACCTATACTTTATAGGATTTAATAAAAATTGGGAGGCCATAAAATGAATATCAAAAAATTTTTCTCTAACAATAATGAAAAAACTTTTATTGATTTTAAAAGACCTAATTTAAGAGTTAAAGACTTTTTCCAAGATGGAGAAAAGAGAGACATTGTATTTATTTTAATTTCCATTGTCTCAGCAATATTAAGTGTAATGGGAACAGACCTATTTAGATTTGATTTAATTTGGATAGCAATAATATTTTGTGGTTTTCCAATATTTAAAGAAGCAATAATGGGTCTTTACAGAGATTTTGACATAAGAGCAGATGTTCTTGTATCTGTTGGAATAATTTCTTCAATTCTCATTGGGGAGTTATTTGCAGCAGGAGTTATTGCTATTATCATGGCAATTGGTGGCTTTTTAGAAGAGTATACTGTTTCTAAAACAAAAGCAGGAATTAAAAAGCTCATTGATTTGAATCCTAGCAATTGTACTCTAGTAATAAATTATAACAGAACAAATGAAAATGAAATAGTTGTTCCATCTAATTTGATTAAAGCAGGAGATATTATAAAGGTTGTTCCAGGTGAAACTGTCCCAGTTGATGGTGTGATAATTAGCGGTGAATCTTCAATAGATCAATCTGTACTAACTGGAGAGTCTATACCTATAGACAAGATAGTAGGTGATGAAGTTTTTAGTGGAACTATAAACCTTTTTGGCTCTTTTATAATGAAAGCAACTAAAAAAGGAGAGGACAGCTCTCTCCAAAAGCTAATTAAATTGGTTGAATCTGCAAATCCCGAAAATGCAAAAGTTGTTAGGGCCGCAGATAAATGGGCAACTTTAATAGTTGTTATTGCATTTATTTGTGCAGTTTTAACATTAATCTTTACAGGTGAGATTATACGTGCTGTAACTGTTTTAGTAGTATTCTGCCCTTGTGCATTGATATTGGCTACTCCAACAGCTATCATGGCATCAATTGGCAATCTAACTAAAGTAGGGATTTTAGTTAAAGAGGGAATTTCCATAGAGAAACTGGCAAAAATAGATCAAATGATTTTTGATAAAACTGGCACCTTAACTTATGGCAAACCAGTTGTAACAAAAGTACTAAGGTATGATGATGAAATAAGTGAAAAAGACTTAACTCATTTGCTTGCTTCATTGGAAAGTCCTTCTGAGCATCCCTTAGCTAAAGCAATTGTAAAATATTATAAGAATCACAATAAGGAAAAGCTAGAAAAAGTATCCAATTTTGAAATGATTATTGGGAAAGGAGTAAAGGCTAATTTAAATGATAGTATTCTTTGTGCCGGGAATGCTGATTTCTTAAATTCATTAGATATTGACATTCCTAATGATTTCATAGATGAAAATATCTCACAATGTTTAAGTATTGGATCAACTCCAATCTATCTTGGGAGAGATGGAAAATTATTAGGGGCAGTGATACTATCTGATATTTTAAGAGATGATGCGGCTGAGCTTATCACTCAATTGGATAAATTAGGTATAAGTTCTACTTTACTCACTGGAGATAATAGGAATGCTGCAGAACATATTGCTTCAGAGCTTGCTATTGATGATTTAAAATATGATTGCTTGCCTGAAGACAAGATTTCTAAAATTAAGGATTTCCAATCTGGCAATCATATGGTTGCAATGATTGGGGATGGAATAAATGATGCTCCTGCTTTAAGACAAGCAGATATTGGTATTTCTATGGGTGGTGTAGGTAGTGATATCTCAATTGAAGCATCTGATGTTTGTCTAGTTAGTGATGACATTAAACATATTCCACATTTAATTGCACTTTCTAGAAAAACTATCAAGACAATCAATATTGGAATTGCGTTCGCTTTAGGTTTAAATATCATAGCCACAATACTTGCGGCATTAGGATATTTAGGTCCAATTGGTGGTGCATTTGTTCACAATATTGGTTCTGTAATAGTAATTATTTATTCATCTTTGCTTTTAAGATTTAAAACAAAGATATGATTAGATAGTAATTACATAGACTATAGAAAAAGATTTAGTAAACGGGGTGATAAAAATGATATTTGCATTTTTAATGCTTGGAATATTATTGTTTTTTACACTTTCATTATTGGTCCTAAGAGCTTGTAATGATTAAAGAATCTTTTTAAAAGTTCTTTACCTCTTTTCTTTTTTCTTTTTTATTTCTTTTTTAAATTCTTTTTATTTTCTATCTCTTTTCTTATCTCCTTAATTTCTTTTCCTTTTTTTTATTTTTCATTTTTTATTTTTCATTTTAAAAAATTTTATTAAGGACATTTTTAAAAAATTTATTTAAAGAGTTATATTTGAGGAAATTCTAATATTCGTACTAGTGATTTTATGATTAGTTTAGATGAATTAAAGGAAGAGATTGAAGATTTAACAAAAGATTATAAAAACTTTAAATTTGATTATATTGACACAAACACTATTGTAGTGGAACCATGGACAAGATTGAAATGTCAATTTGGATGTCCGAATTATGGCAAAACATTGGTTTGTCCGCCATACACCCCAAAGGCAGAAGAATTTCTTGGAATGGTGAATTCATATAAAACAGCTATTTTATTTGAGATCAGTTTAGCCTCTATTGAAGGTGATATTGGGGGAATAACTAAAATATCTGTTGATATTGAAAATCTTTGTGCTCATTTTGGATATTATAAGGCTTTTGGAATGGGTGCGGGTCCTTGTATGGTCTGCAAGTCTAAAGGGGAGGAATGTAATCTGGATGAATGTAGGTATCCAAATGAAGCTCGCCCATCTGGTGAAGCCTGTGGTGTAGACATTCATAAAACCATTGAAAACAATGGCTATGACATTTTAGGAATAGATGAAGAAAACAATAGCTATTTCTGTTATGGCATAGTTCTATTAGAATAAAACAAATATTCTATTTCTTTATTTTCTTTTTTTAAGCTAATTTTCGATTTAAATATCAAATTATATATAGATTAAATAATAAAACTTTAATCATATAATATTGAATTTAATGATTTTGTATAAATTTAATACTCTTAAAGGAAGTTTAAAAAATGAAATCTGTAGCTATTAATGGATTTGGAACTATTGGTAAGAGAGTGGCTGATGCTGTAGCCGCTCAAGATGACATGAAAGTTATTGGTGTTAGTAAGACTAGACCAAACTTTGAAGCAAGAACTGCTGTAGAAGAAAAAGGATATCCTTTATACATAGGAATTCCTGAAAGAGCAGATCAATTTAAGGAAGCAGGAATTGAAATAGCAGGTACTGTTGAAGACATGATACAGGAAGCGGATATTGTAGTTGACTGTACTCCTGGAAACATCGGTCCTCAAAACCTTGAAATGTATAAGAAAGCAGGTGTAAAAGCTATTTACCAAGGTGGAGAAGACCATGAATTAACCGGTTTGTCATTTAACTCATTTGCTAACTATGATGATTCATATGGAGCAGACTATGCTAGAGTAGTATCCTGTAACACCACTGGTTTAACCCGTACTTTACACACTCTTAATCCATTAGTTGACATTAAAAAAGTTCGTGCTGTAATGGTTAGAAGAGGATCTGACCCTTCTGAAATCAAAAAAGGTCCTATTAACGCTATTGTTCCTAACCCTCCAAAAGTACCTTCTCACCACGGTCCTGATGTGCAGACTGTAATGAAAGGCATC
>JAFRCZ010000242.1 GCA_017404125.1 Methanobrevibacter sp. | reverse complement strand
ATAAATTACATTATTTTAGCAAAGCTTATCTACATATTCTTAGTTAAAATTATCATAATGGCATATTTTTAACTATTTTATGTGATGATTTAAATATAAAAAAGTTTAAAATAGTATTGTCTGATAAATATTGTTTGCAAAACCTATTTATTAGATTTGCCTATCTAATATGTTTGCAATTTACTGCGAACATATTAGATTTATACCTATTTTTAATTAATTTTATATAAGTTTAATTTCATATATTATAAATAAATTTGATTAATAAGTTTTAATTGAAATATTTTATTATTAATCTCAATAATTATTTCTAATAATGTTTATTTGATTATAAAACTTTTTTTTAAAATTTATTTTATTATCGTGATTTTATGGATGAATTAGAAAAAATTGTATTTAAACATGCATTAATGAATGCAGCAAAACATAAAGGAAGTGCAAATCCTGGAGCTGTTATTGGTTCAATTATGAGCAGTGAACCGGAACTTAGGCCAAGAGCAAAGGAAATCGGCCCATTATCTGGAAAGATTGTAGCTCAGGTAAATGCATTATCCCCTGAAGAACAGAAAGCAAAGATGGAAGAATTGGGAGTGGCTGTTGAAGAGAAAAAACAGAAAAAAGAAGAAGGATTGCCAAGGCTTCCAGGTAAAAACAAGGATGTTGTAATGCGTTTTGCTCCAAACCCAAGCGGTCCATTGCATATTGGACATGCAAGGGCAGCTATTCCAAATGGAGAATATGTTAAGAAATGTGGTGGAAAATTCATTTTAAGAATTGAGGACACTGATCCAAAACGTGTTTACGAACCTGCTTATGAATTGATTCAGGAAGATTTGAAATGGTTGGGAATAGAGCCTGATGAAGTATACTATCAAAGTGACCGTTTTGAAATCTATTACAAGTACGCTGAAGAATTGATTAAGCGTGGTGCAGCATACATGTGTACCTGTGACGGGGGAGAGTTTAAGAAACTTAAAGACAGTTGCCAGGCTTGTCCATGTAGGGACAATAGTGTGGAAGAGAATATGGAGCTTTGGAAAAAATTCCCTGATATGGAAGCAGGGGAAGCTGTTCTTAGAGTTAAAACTGATATAAATCATAAAAACCCAGCTATTCGTGATTGGGTGGCAATGAGGATTGTTGATGAGGAGCATCCAAGAGTAGGCACTAAGTATAGAGTCTATCCTATGATGAACTTCTCAGTATCTGTAGATGACCATTTGCTTGGAATGACTCATGTTCTAAGAGGAAAAGACCACTTGGCAAACAGTGAAAAGCAAAAATACCTTTACAATCATATGGATTGGGAAATTCCGCAGTTTATCCATTACGGCAGATTGAAAATGGAAGACATTGCACTCAGCACATCTAAAGCTAAGGAAGGAATTGAAGATGGAACTTACAGCGGTTGGGATGATCCAAGACTTGGAACTTTAAAAGCTATTGCAAGAAGAGGAATCCAACCGGAAACAATCACTCAATTAATGGTTGAAATCGGTATTAAAATGTCTGACTCTGCAATCAGCTGGAAAAAGATCTATGGATTGAATAGGAATATCATTGAGCAAAAGGTAAACAGATACTTCTTTGTTCCAAATCCTGTAAAAATAGACATTGCTGATGTGCCAGAAGAAGATTTAGGATTAGCTATTGAAAGGCCATTGCACCCTGACTTTGAAGAAAGGGGAAACAGGACTCTTGTATTTGATAAGGAAGTTTATATTCCTGAGGCAGATTTAACTGATGGAATCAGCCGTTTGATGGATGCAGTAAATGTTGAAATTAAAGAAGGAAATGCTGTCTTCCACAGCAAATCCTTTGAAGATGCAAGGGAAGCAAAAGCAAGAATCATTCAATGGGTTCCAACTGATGCCATTAAGACTCAAGTTGTTATGGATGATGCATCCATTACTGAAGGTCTTTGTGAAAAGGATTGTCAAGACTTAAAAGTTGGAGACATTGTTCAATTTGAAAGATTTGGATTTGCAAGACTTGATGAAATCAAGGATGATGAATTAATATTTTATTACGCTCATAAATAGGGCATAATCATTTTTTTTCTGTGAATGGTACCTTTAAGCACATGAGGTTTAATATGAAGAAAATATTATTTTTTATGCTTCTCATTTTAATGCTGCTTTCTATCACTGCAGTTTATGCAGAGGATAATCAAACATTACTCTCTGAAGAAAATGTAGTTGAAGAAAATGTAGTTGGGGAAGTGTGTGAAGTTGAAAGTAATGGGTTTAAAACTCAAGAGAGTAGTGGAAATATAGTTTGTGAAGACTTATCTGATGATGATAGTGAAGTTACAGATAATAAAGCAAACTCTACAATAACTGTGTCAAATGTTAAGGGATATGATTCATTTACAACTACAATGAACATTAAATTAACAGCAGATTCCACACCATTATCTTCAAAAAAGCTTCAAATTGAATTAAATGGGGTTACTTATAATAAAAGCACTGATTCAAATGGTGAAGTTAAGCTAAATCTTAAATTAAATAAAGGTGTTTATACAGCAGAAATAACTTATTTGGGGGATGATTTAACAAATGATGCGACTAAAAGCTGTAAAGTAACCATTGTATCTCCAATTAAAACCAAATTAAAAATTGGGGATAAGTACATTAATTATCGTCAAGGTTCCAAATGCCTATTTTATGTAAAATTGCTTGATTCTAAAAATAATGCTTTAAAAAATCAAAATGTAACATTTAAGGTTGCAGGCAAGACATACACTGCCATAACTACCAAGTATGGAAATGCAAAAATCTATTTAAATCTTAAAAAAGGAACATATAAAGTTAAATATTCTTTTAAGAGAAACTCTCCTTATTTGGCTTCATCTGGC
Source organism: Methanobrevibacter sp. (assembly GCA_017404125.1). Lineage (GTDB taxonomy): Archaea > Methanobacteriota > Methanobacteria > Methanobacteriales > Methanobacteriaceae > Methanobrevibacter. Next base: position 836 of record JAFRCZ010000242.1, on the reverse strand, counting down.
AATTTTACAATTAAGGTCAAGGCTAAAATGACTAAAGGAGATGGTTATTGGCTATGGTCTGACAATATGAAAAGTGTGAATCTTAAAACCCTTGCAAATAGGGGGACTAAACATATTTTCCTTCATGTTCATGCAATATCACGCTATGGAAAGCCAGCAGTAATTTCTTTTATTAAAAAAGCACATAAGCATGGAATAAAAGTTCATTTATGGATGCAAGTCTGTTATAATGGTGGAAAATGGGTTAGGCCTATTGATGAGAAAAACCAAATCAAATATTCATTTTTAAATAAAAAGATTAATGAAGCTAAGAAATATGCAAAAATCAAAGGAGTAGATGGTATTCACTTTGATTATTTGCGTTTTGGAGGTACTGCACATTTATACAAAGATCCTAATCGTGCAATAAACTACTTCATGAAAAAAGCTTCAACCCAAATTCATAAGATCAAACCGAATTGTATTGTTTCAGCGGCCTTAATGCCTCAACCAAGTAAGATGACTTATAGTTATGGGCAAGATGTTTCAACAATGAGCAAATATGCTGATGTATTAGTGCCAATGGCTTATAAAGGCAATTTTAAGCAAAATAGCTCTTGGATTACTTCCGTGACTAAGACATTTGTTAATCAGTCTAACGGGGCTCAGATGTGGGTAGGCCTACAGTCATATCAATCTGATGATAATCCAAAAAAATTAAGCCATAAAACTCTTGTCAAAGATTCTAAAGCTGCTATGAAAGGTGGAGCAAAAGGGGTGCTCTTATTTAGAATTGGCATAACCCGTTACTTAAATTTTAAAAAGGTTTAAATGCCTTTTTTCTTTTTTATTTCTTT
>JAFRCZ010000241.1 GCA_017404125.1 Methanobrevibacter sp. | reverse complement strand
TTTCAAATGGTAAAACGCAAAGGTTATGACACTATTTTCACCCTCTTTTAACACATCTTTAGAATTGGATTTGACTGCCTTGGCAGAATCATCCGCAACTACATTGGAAGAGGAATCAGATACGACTGCATCATCTTGAGTAGCACTTACTTCTTCAACATCATTAACGATCTCTTCAGATAAATCAAAATCTTCTTGATTTGCATTGGTTACATCATCAATCTCTGCAGCAGCAACTGCACTAACAGAAACTAACATCAATAAAACCAATGATATAAACAAAACACGAGTTTTCAACTTATCCATTTAAATTCACCATATCAATTTACTATGAAATATCTTTCATTAAAATAAATCAAGTTACAATTTATTCTAGATGAAAAACACTCCAAAAATTCATCATATGCAACTTTTAGAGAAAAAATAGCGCCTGTTTAAATCAACCTTAACCATATTAAGCATATATAGATTAAACAAATCACCATTTTTAAATCATAATAAAAATTTATTAGAAATTTTCTCAATTCTAATAACACAAAAAAAGCTTAATCAAAATCGATTAAACCCCGTTACATATACTATATTATTAATATATAAGTTATATATAAATGTTATGAAAATATCTTAAAAAGATGAAGGTAAAATGATTTATTGGCATTTAATTAACTGTAAAATTTAGAATGCCTATTTTTAAAGATTATAAAATAAATTTTAAAAATTTTAAACAAAACTCAAAAAATATAACTTAAATTGATTAAGTATAAAAATTATAGGCAAAATAAGAAAAAAAATAATAATTTGAAAAAATAATAAAAAAGAAAGCAAAATGCAACAAGCATTATAATGCCAATTTATCAATGACATGAATAAATTGGTTTGCTTCTGTTTCCAAACTGTGGTCAGGATTTCCACGCATTTCAAATACAATGGCTGGAACTCCACCATCATCAATAGGGATAGTGGAATACTGTGGGCTTGAATAGCTTGCAGGCTCATAATAAATAACATAATTTATGGCTTTAGTTACATTGTTTGCAGCCTCATAAGCCACTGTATCATTCTTTACAGGAGCAAAGATATAAGGATCCTGCACATATCCCCCATTTGAGGAGTGGATGTCAATAGCTAAATCATAGCCTTTTTTAACTACATCCTTTACAACATAATCCTGTGCAAGCAATTGACCATTCATTCTGCTTTCCTCAAAGTCATCGCTTTCTGCAGTTACATTGATCCTATAGACATAATATGAATAATTCAAGTGATCGGAATTGTTTAAAAGACTGTTATAGATTGCATCATGTGCATTGGATTCCCTTGGGTGCTGTCCTAAGATATATGCAAGCTTCACTGATGAATTATTGTTACCATAAGGCCCTTCAACTGTTACGGTTCCTATGCTGTTTTTGCCAATTCTCTTTATCGGTGTTTCCGCAACGGATGAATCTGCAGCAGATGAATTGAGCAAATCATTTGGAATGTATTTCAAGACTTTGTTTAAAACAGGATAATCATCAGAAAGCTCTTTCAGGAAACTGTCATCATTTGTTGCATAATCATAGCAAAGGATAAAGCCTTCAGCCAATACAACAATTAGAATGATTAAAAAATAGAGTAACTTTTTAGAAGGTTTTCTTGATTTTTTCTTCTGTTCATTGTCTTCATCAGCCATAAAAACACCAAAAATAACTCATTAATATTTAAAAATCGAAAAACCTCATAAAAATGTATTTTTAGGAGAAATGCTCCATAAATAACTAAAAAACTTTAGTGAAAATTTGAATTTTTGATATAAATTGATATAATATTTAAATAAATTTAAAAGGTGTGAAAAATACAAAAATGGAAAATTATTTTTTCCAAGTTTGTCTTACTCCTCTACCTTTTTTACTACCAGGCTTTTTGTAAGATCTTTTAGGTCTGGTTCTTTTGTTAGTACCTTTAACTTTTGCCATTAATAATCCTCCTTTTAATTTTGATAATAAGATTATTCATAAGATTAATCTATGAAATAAAAAATTGAAAAAAATTGATATAATTTTCATAAAAATAGCTTTAATAATAAAACCTAATAAAATATTTATTTTCGATACATATAAACTTTACCCCTAAAAATAAGCAAAATATTGCTAAAAATCCTATAAATGAGATTTTAAGAATAAAATATATGGATTTGAAAAATTATGAAATGAATTAAAAAATAATGGGGAAAATAGGAAAAAATAAGAAAATAATTTAAGAAAAAAATAGAATCAAAAAATAAAAAAGATTAGAAAAATAATATAAAAATCAATTTAAGTTGTATACTCTGCATTGATCTTTACATAATCATAGGTTAAGTCACAGCCCCAAGCGGTTGCAGTTGCATCTCCCTGATAGAGATCAACAACTATATTGACTGTCTTTTCCTGCATGATTTGTTCAGCCATATCAAGCTCATCAGTTCCTTCAAATGCAAGGATTTTGCCTTGATCGACTAAAATGGCTTCTTTTCCATCATCTGAATTAACTGAAACTGAAATCATATCCTGATTCATTTCACAGCCAGAGTAACCTACAGCAGCCACTATTCTTCCCCAATTAGGGTCTCCACCGAAAATAGCTGACTTTACAAGGGATGAGCTTATTACAGATTTGGAAGCCAATATGGCATCTTCCTCAGATTTTGCACCATTAACCTTGCATTCAATGAATTTAGTGGCTCCTTCACCATCACGAGCCATCATTTTAGCCAAGCTGATGCAGATGAAATCCAAAGCTTCCTGGAAATCAGGATTTATTTCACCATTTTCTGCAACTTCAACCCCAGACTTGCCGTTTGCCATCAATATTGCTGTGTCGTTTGTGCTTTGGTCTCCATCAACCACTATCATGTTGAAGCTTCTGTTTACAGCAGATTTCAATGCCTTGTTAATCATTTCAGAGGATATGACCGCATCTGTTGCCAAGAAACATAACATGGTTCCCATATTAGGTGCAATCATTCCCACACCTTTGGTGATTCCGCCAATAGTAACTTTTTCTCCATTGATTGTTGTCTCTACAGCAAATTCCTTATGATATGTGTCTGTGGTCATTATTGATTTTGCAGCATTGGTAGAGCTTTCTGCACTGTGGTCCAATTTGGAAATGGATTCTTCAACTAAAGGCAAAATGATGTCCATAGGCATTTTTCTTCCTATTACGCCAGTTGATGCAGTGGCTATTTCATCTGATGGGATGCCGGTTATGCCTGATGCAAATTCAATGGTTTTATCACAATCCCTGATTCCATCAATGCCTGTAAAGCAGTTAGCATTTCCACTATTTACAACAACCAAAGATATTTTTCCGCCTTTGATCATTTCTTTGGTATGGATGATAGGTGCAGCAACAACCTTGTTTGATGTGAAAACTGCTGAAGCAGCACTATCTTTAGATTCAATAACTGCAAGGCCGTATTTGCCTTCACGGCTTCCTGCTGCCCGAACGCCTTCTACAGCACATATTCCTCCTTCAATAACATAAATATTAGACATAGTATCTCCTTTAAGCTAGATTAAATAAAATTTTCTGATAATTAAATAATGATAATATAATAAAAAACTAAAAAATAATTAAAAAGAAATATAGAATAAAATAAAAAAAATAGAGAATTTCTTCTCTAAAATTAATAAAGGCCTAGCGAACCAGAGGCATTGAATGCAGTTACATTTTGGCCTTCGGTAACATTTTCCTTGAAATCATAATATGAAATCTGAGTGCCGTTTTCATCCTGCAAGTCATAACTGCTGTTTTCATAGACTGTTATATTGTCAGTGACATTCATATACTGTACTTCTCCAGGATTTTGGGAATCCCCTCCAATACCCATAATCATTGAAATTCCTAAAAGCAAACCGCATATGAAAGCAAATAAAATCAATATCATAAAAATTATTTGCTTAGGGCTTCTAGGCTTCTTTGGTCCTGAATTCTTGGACCATATAGAGCTTAAGCTATTGCTGGAATTTCTAGAACCAGTTGAGTATCTGGAAGATCTGGAATTATTAGGGCTTCTAGTTTTCAAAACATTCTTGTTTTGCTTTTTTCTAGAATTCCTTTTTCTGCCAATTGCCATTAATTTCACCACAAATTACATAATTTTTGAATTTCATATGAATTCTGATTAAATTCATCAAAAGACTTCATCTAAAAGTATAATAGGCCACAAGCAAGAGAACAATTAAAAGCCCATATATGCCCATGCCCATTACAGCAAGCAAATAGGATAAAGCAAACATTACAATAAATGCAGTGACAAGCTTGCCCTTCTTATTGCTTAAGAAATCACATAAGGTTCTTGTAAAGTCTGAAGGAATGTAATAGGCATATAAACCGTTAGCCAAATCAAAGACCACTAAAGACAATGCTCCAAAACCTTTGATTTCTTCTGCAATATTTGCACGTTCACCTGCTTCTCTTCTGCTTCTGCCAATACCTATCTTAACGTTAGCACCATTATTTAGAATAAACCATGCACAGTCAAGACCTGCACGAATAGCCACATCCTTACTTGGGAATTTTGCAATCAAGTCATCCCCGCCTTCACGGTATCCTTCAATCTGACCTTCACAGTCTTCCATAAATTCCTTGACGCTTGTCATCAATTCAACAAGCTTGTTTCTGCCGAATTTTGAAATGAAATTGGTTGAGTCTACAATGTCAATGAACAGGTATTGCTGGAATTCCGGAATGTCAGATTCTGACAATTTGAATGGAGTGTCCAAAACAAGTGCATATTCGCCGCCTAATTTGGTAAATGCAACACCTGGGGAATCTCCAACTTCCTTATTGAACTTGATTGACCTTTCAATAGCTGCAGCGCCAGTCATTCCGGCAGCAGCCCTTACACGGATTCCATTATCCAAACCTATACCAACCAATCTGATAGCTACTCTGATTGCATCATTTTTTGACATAAGCCTTGAAACGATTTCTGTTTCACTTCTTTCAATAATTTCTCCGTTTTCTCTTAAAATAATATCAGTGAAAAGATTAATAATATAAGAAGGTTCTGAAAGCTCTACATACATATAACGGTCACTACCCATTATGATATTGCTTACAAGAGCATATTCTTCAACCCTATTTTGTGCAGGAAGTAATTCATAGAAACTATGATTTTCTGGAATGTTTTCACGGCCAACATCACGAACCAAATTGGTAAAAATACTTTCAGTGGTAATATTTGCCCTATCTATCTCCATAAGCATGGTCTGAGTATAATTGAACATGTCTACATATTCGGTTTCTATTGGAGTTGTTGGAAAATATTTAGTACCAATACTAATAATGTCATGTTTTGTGACAAAAGAAATTAGCTTTCTTACAATAGTATTATCAGCCATTATTTACCTCCCATAATTTTTTAAATATCAGAATAAATGTTAATAATAAAATTTTAAATAGAAATTCATTGGAATTAGATTAACTTATTTTAGTCTTTCTTCTTCTTGGAATTCTTTTCAAGATAAATCTCAATTACCTTAGTCTTACTTCTTCTTGGAATTCTTTTCAAGATAAATCTCAAATTCTCCTGGTTTTTCAAGTATCATATTAGGCTTAACTGAAACAAATGGGAACTTCCATGTGCCTAATCTGCCAGCGATTGTACTTGCAATGTTTCTTGAATTCTTTTTGATGAATACCTCATCATAGGTATTTGTTTGAATTTCAATGTTGTATGGAGGATTGTCTTCCACCTCATCAGTCAAAACTATGTTTAAGCCAAAGTAACCAGGTTTAATGAACAAGTCGTTACGAACTGCTATGAGTGGCTTGTGAACCAATCTCAATCTGTCTGCAACAGTTACTGAAATGTTGCCCGCATCCTTTACAGCCGCCTTATAATCTTTAGGATGAACAAGAACAAAGATTACATATGGAACGGATGTTTCCACATCATCCACCATTTCCATAACCTTATCAAACATAGGCAATTTAGAGAATATTCCCTCTATTTTTGAAGAGACATTGTCCTGTTCAGATTGATCAAGCAATAGGATAGCTTGTTTTGCCACATTCAATGGAGTGAATTTGGTAGTTTCCTTTCCTTTGTAGACTACCCAACGCTTTCTTTCAAGCTCATTCAAGGTTTCATCACAGATATTCTGCAAGAGATTTTTAACCTTTTTAGGCTTTTTAGCCTTTCCCATAATCAGTTCATTGTCCTGAATTGAAAATGGAATTCTTATGCTGTTGATGTCAGGGAATTCAGACATGAAATCTCTGAACTTATCATTTGACAATACTTTTGCATCCTCTTCAAAAGCCAAATCAAGAATATAGTGATCTGCAATGGTTCCTACAGGAACCTCATCAATGATTCCATCATTAACCAATCTAACAAAAGTCTCTTTGTCATCAATATTATGACGCAAGGAAGCATCTGCTATGATTAAAAAGTCATGATTGCCTTCTTCCAAAGCCTTTACAGCTAAGGTAATGTTTTTTAATTTAGCTTTTGCACCTTCCTCTTTTTGAAAATGTGCAACGTTTGCCGCATCAATAATAACTTTCAAGATATCACCCTTTAAAAGTTTTTAATTTTATGAATTTGAAGTTTTGATTTTTTTAAATTTTAAATAATAATTTTTTTCAGTCAGTTTTTATCTCATTAACTATCTAAATACTTTAAATGCAAAATTATTCATTTCTTGCCATATTTAAATATTTAGTTATTAATTTTTTATATTATAAATATATATCAGTAATAATATATTTAAATCTTTTTAGGTTAAGTGAAAAAAATTAAAAAATAGACAGAAACTATAAAAAAATTCTAAAAAAATACCCTAAAGAATAATTAAAAAAAAGAAAATAGAAAATACTATAAAAAATTGTATAAAAATACTCTAAAGAATAATTAAAAAAAAGAAAATAGAAAATACTATAAAAAATTGTATAAAAATACTCTAAAGAATAATTA
>JAFRCZ010000240.1 GCA_017404125.1 Methanobrevibacter sp. | reverse complement strand
GATATTATAAACTATTTAACTACAAAAAATTTTAAAAAAATCATAAATTTATTTAATAAAATCTAAAATAGATTAATATTTTTAATTAATTTTATTCATTATAGGTGAAAATATGGCAGATATTAAAGTTTCAATAGCTAGTCCTGTTATTGAAGAAGAAGAGATAAATGCAGTTATTGATGTAATGAAATCTGGTATGATTGCACAAGGACCAAAAGTAATTGAATTTGAAGAAGATTTTGCAAAATTTGTCGGTGCAAAGTATGGAATTGCAACCAATTCTGGAACTTCCGCATTGCATGTAGCTCTTTTAGCTGCTGGAATCGGCGAAGGTGATGAAGTTATCACAAGCCCATTTACATTTGCAGCTACCGGTAACTCCATTTTATACACTGGAGCAAGGCCTGTTTTTGTAGATATCGATCCTGAAACCTTTACCATTGACCCTTCAAAAATAGAAGAAGCAATCACTGATAAGACCAAAGCTATTATGCCTGTTCAATTGTATGGACAATCTGCAGATATGGATGCTATAATGAAAATCGCTAAAGAAAATGATTTAATTGTCATTGAAGATGCAGCTCAAGCTCATGGTGCCGAATACAAAGGCGAAAAGGTAGGTAACCTTGGAGACATGGCTTGCTTTAGTTTCTACCCTACCAAAAACATGACCACAAGTGAAGGTGGTATGATCACCACCAACAACGAAGAGTTTGCAGAAAATGCAAAAGTCTACAGGGCTCATGGATCTGCAACCAAATATCATCATGACGTTTTAGGATACAACTTCAGAATGACTGATATCGGTGCAGCTATTGGTATTGAACAGCTTAAAAAATTAGAATCATTCAACAATAAAAGAATTGAAAATGCCAAATACTTGAATGAAGGTTTAGCAGACTGTGATTTGGTTGAAACTCCTGTTGTAAAAGATGGATATAAGCATGTCTATCACCAATACACAATTAAGGTAAAAGATGGAAAAAGAGATGAATTGTCTGATTACTTAATTGAAAACGGCATAGGCAATGGTATTTATTATCCAATTCCTCTTTACAATCAAGTTTTATATACCAATATGGGATACAATCAAAGTCTTGCAGTAACTGATGAGATTGTTAAGGATGTCTTATCCCTTCCAATTCATGCAAAGCTTACCAAATTTGACTTGGATTTAATCATTAAAACAATTAAAGACTTTTCTAAAAAATAAGTTTTTAATTTTTTCTATTTTTTAATCATTTAATTATTCTATTTTGTTTATTCTATTCTTGTTTTAACGCTTCTTATTTTTTCATCTAAAGTTCTGTTTTCCTTATCTCTTCTATCGTCTATTTTTAAGACAGTATAAACTCGGCATATGCCCATTTCAAAAATGGATTCCTGAACTTCAGCACATACATCATATAAACTTTTTAAATCATTTGCTTCAATTTGAGTCCCCATAGCAGTTATTTGATAGTTTAAACCACTTTTTTCAATTATCTTAACTGCTTCTGCAACATAGTCTCCAACACTTGACTCTTCAATTCCCATAGGAATAATACATAAATCTGCTGTAATCATAGTTATTATTTTATACTTGTTAGAATATAAATTTATTAAGAAATTCAATTTATTTGTTTTATTTGATTATTTTAAAAAATTCTAATTATTTTAGAAAATTTTAATTATAAAATTTTAAATAATTTTTTAATTTTTAAGTGGTATTATGAGCATAAAAAAGGAAGAATTCAATGAGAAGATTTTCACCAGAATCAATGATTTGATTGATGAATATGAATTGATTAAGGAAGGTGAAAAGATAGCTATTGCACTATCTGGAGGTAAGGATAGTGTTTTGACTCTTCATGCACTTAAAAATTATCATGATAATTGTGGATTTGATTTTGAACTTGTAGCCATTTCAGTTGATGAGGGAATTGAAGGCTATCGTCAGCATGGAATCGATGCAGCAGTAAACAATGCAAAGCTATTGGAAATTCCTTTAATTCAAAAATCCTTTAAGGGGGAAGAAGGTTTTGCATTGGATGATATCTATTCTTATTTTAAAAGCGCTTGCATTCCTTGTGGT
>JAFRCZ010000239.1 GCA_017404125.1 Methanobrevibacter sp. | reverse complement strand
GTTTTTCCTCTAGGACGTCTCCATTTGGTTCCTAATTTTTTATAACGAGCATATTCTTGTCTTTTAAAATCTTTACTCATTCAAATCACCATTATAACTATTCTCTACTAGTTAAATAGATACCATCCTGGAATACTCTAGGATCTTTACCTCTAATTTTAGTAGCTTGTTCTAAGTTAGCCATAGTTTGACCAACATCCTCTTTGTTAATACCAGTAATGATTACTTCATCACCTTTAACTTGAACTTTAGCATCTCCAACAATTTTTGCAGATCTAGGATGTCTTTCTCCAATAAAGTTCTCGATAGTAACAGTTTTTTCTTTGTCTTGAACTTTCACAGCCATTGGAAAGTGAGCAAATACAATTTTCATATGATAAGTGAAACCATCAGTTACACCAGTAATCATATTGTTTATGTGAGCTCTAGTAGTTCCAATCATGGATTTGTCTTTCTTTTTAGGGAAAGCGGTTTCAAGAACAACAAGATTATCTTCTTTTGTAATAGTTACATTAGGATAAGTAAATTTTCTGGAAGTTTCACCATTTGGTCCTTTTACAGTAACTTCATCTTCTATTATAACTTCAACGCCTTCAGGGATTTCAATTTCTTCCCTTATAGCTGCAGCTAATACCATATTTAATCACCTAATACATGTAAGCCAACAAACGTCCACCGATACCTCTTTCTTTAGCTTCCCTGTGAGTCATGATACCTTCAGGAGTGGTTACGATTAAGATACCGAAGTTCTTTGCTGGTAAATATCTTTTTTCGAATTTCTCAAATTCATCTTTCTTTACAGCATGACGAGGTTTAATTACACCACATTGGTTGATGTTACCTTCCAATTCCACTTCGAATTTTCCAGCCTTATTGTCATCTATAAATTCAAATTCACCTATATAATTCTCTTTTTGCATAGTGCTTAACACGCGTCCAATTAATTTGGATGCTGGAGAAATAGTACAGTGGTCATTTACTTGACGTTCGTTATTTCTAATGTTTGTTAAAGCATCAGCAAGAGGGTCCATAAGAGTCATAATAAACACCTTTCTTAATTATATTTTTTAAATCCTATTTTAGGAGCAATTTCTCTAAAACATTGCCTACATAAGTTGAGTCCGTATCTGCTTACAATTGCAGAGTGGTCTCCACAACGGCTACATTTTTTTGCTGCTTTTCCGTATTTTCTTGGCAATATAATCACCTTAATAACATATTATTTTTTAATAAAACATCACTATTAAAGAAAACATAAATTATTTTCAATTAGTATTCTTCCTCTTCTGCAATAGTGACATTGAATTTTTCTTCCATAAATTTCATAGTTTCTTCAGGAGTGATTCTATGTCTTTTTGGAATAGATTTCTTTTGGATTTTTCTTCTTTTGATTCTATAACCTGGTTTTTCAAAGGTGATAGAAAGATTCATACCAAAAATACCAATATCTGGATCATATCTCATTCCAGGAATGTCAATATGTTCTCTAATACCGAAAGAAACATTACCTTGTGCATCAAATTGACTAGGTCTTAATTTATTGTTAATACCTTCTAAAACCATTTTGATTGCATCTTCAGCTCTTTCTCCACGGAGAGTTACTTTACATGCAATAGGTTGTCTTTTTCTGATACCCCATTCTGGGTTAGTGACTTTGGAATAGGTTTTTACAGGAGTTTGACCAGTCATGTTTTCAATAAGAGTCATAGCTCTGGATAATTTTTCACCAGCTTCACCAACACCAATGTTGATAGTAGCTTTGGAAATTATAACTTCATTCATTGGATTCATTGATTAACCTCCAATAAGTCAATAGCTGGTTCATCTTTACCAATAACAAATGCATATTCTTTTAAGGTTAAGAAAGAATCGCCATTTGCCTTTTCGATGATTGCAGTATTTGGTTTGGAAGATTCATCCACAATAACTTCTTGGATTTTACCAAGTTCACCAGTGTGTTTACCACCAGTTACAAGTACAACTACACCATCTTCGAATTTGAAGTTTTCTTTGATTTCTTGTTCTGGTAAACCAATACAAACAACATCTTGACCTGCATACTCATCTTCATCAACTAAAACGTTTCTACCATCATGAAGGTTTAATTGAGTTTTTCCACCTTTAATAGTAGATTTGTTTACGATTTTAGCTAATTTGAAACTTGCATCTTCTGCAGAAATTGGGTGTAAAGTTAATCTTCCTTTAGTATCTAAAAGGATTCTGTAATTTTCTTCAGTTTTTGGAATAGTTAAAACATCCATAAAACCGACAGGGAATTTATAATCTTTTACAGCTCTTCCATCAATTAAAACATTACCTGTATTAATAATTCTTTTTGCTTCTCTGGAGTTATCAGCAAGACCTAAAATGTCTCTGATAATAACAAGTAAAGGTAAAGAATCTTTAATAGCGTGTGAACCAGGAGCAGGTTTTACTGTCCAGGTATCTTCTTTTGGATGGATAGGCCAGCTTTTAGGTGCTTTATACCTTTTAAGATGCTTTCTAGATCCCATTTTTGCCATCTTATTCCTCCATATTTAATCTTCTTTCATCTTTTAAATCAGCTTCAATAATCATCAAGTTGGATGGGTGAATTGGAAGGAATACAGCATTTCCGTCAGGTTTACTTAAAGTAACTCCTTCAACAGTAACTTTGTATCTTTTTGCATCTACAGATTCAACTTTTCCTTCATGACCTTTAAAGTCACCACGAACAACTTGAACTTTATCTCCAACTCTTATTGGTAAAGATCTTTTACCAATGTCTGCTCTTAAATCTTTGCTTAAATTAGCACTCATGATTTTACGACGAATGTGTAAAGGAGCAGTGTAGAGAGCTTTTCTTTGTTTTCTTGGTTGAATTGACATTTAATCACCATAAACTTAAATTAATATGCTTGCTGCACTGCCTACACTAGGCCATTTGTCAGCTGC
>JAFRCZ010000238.1 GCA_017404125.1 Methanobrevibacter sp. | reverse complement strand
TTGAAAATTCCTGATAAAAATAAGGATATCTTTCACTTAGGTATTCATTTGAATCTAACAATTGATTTAGATAATCTTCACCGAATCTAAAGAAATCCAAATCTTCCTTTTTATTAAAGAACAAATCCAGATAAATATTTTGACCAAAGCGAATAGCTAATTCTCCTCTATATGAATTATCAATAATAGGGCGAGAGGACAGTTTAAGATTCTCAAATTCAAGATATAGGGAATTGGAATTATCGTCAATTTCCAACCAAGTCCACTTTCCCTGTGAAATTGCCTCTTCAATAATCTCTTTTGATCTATTATTCATTTTCTTCACTGTTTAGTCTAATGAAATCTTCAAGGGCCCCATCCATTGAATACTCTTTTCCATCGAAAGCCTTTTGCCATTTGAAGTTTTTTATCACTATCCTTTCATCTACAGACCCATTCCAATCAATTTCAAAATCATGGCTTTCAAGAACACTACTAACTTTTTTAGCTATTTCTAAACCTTTTTCCTCATCGTATTCAAAGTCTCCAAAGGCAATTGCCAAATCATTTTCTTCTATTGCATTTTCAATGTCTTCAAAGCTGTAAAAGCAAAACCCGATAGGGGAATAGTTGTTATTTCTTAAATGGGTATACAATTCAAATGAATCCTGTATTCCCTCTTCTATATCGTATCCTGCATTATGGATTGAAATGATATTTTCACTAGTCAAGTCTAAAAAGGCGTTCCTTAAATTAGCAAAATCATTTGAGTCGCCACTAATCTCACCTATATTCTCCTTTATTTCTAAAAGAAGCTTTGAAATCAGTTCAGTGGAAATATTCTCTTCAATGAATTCATCATCAATTATTTCCAATATTTCTTCATCAGAGTAAAATCCAGATTTAATCAATAGCTGAATTTCATAATTGATCTCATCAATCAGTTCCTTATCCATAATAACACCCATTAGACTTTACAATAATAAGATAATAAGAAATATAAAAAAGAGAAAAATAAAAAATAAATAAATGGAAATCATTAAGCTCTAATGATTTTAATGGTATAAATGTTTTTTCTTTCAGTCAAAGTGACAACTATTCTGTCGTCTCCAACTTTAACAATGCAAAACTCATCTCTATACTTGTATTCATAGCCTTTATTTGCAGCATAACCTCTTAAAGCATTTAAATGATTTACTTCAAATTTACGATGGAAATCATTAATTACATTTGCAAATACATCGATGTCATCACTAATCTCTATCTCATCAGACTCAATGGTTACAAAGAAGACAAAGCTCCCATAATTAACAGCACAATATGCATCATTGCTAAAGAGGGAAGATATTGTCATAGTCAAAATATGAGCTTCAGTCAAGTTTGCTGAAAAGACATTTTCGCAGAATTGTGGAACATTCTGTTCTTGACCAAATTCCTTAACTGCTTTTGCCTCTTCTAAAAGCTCTTCTGGAAAACCAATATCTTCATTATCCCATGCCCAAGACCATGTATCATCATCAGGATCTAAAAATCCGATCAATTGAATTGGGAATTCCTTATCATCAAATTTGACTATTCCCTTTTCAATATCCAATTCAGGTTCAGCATCACCAACAATACTTGATAATATTCCTTGCTTTTCTAATGCCAAAGCACCATATTTAGAGAATAAATCTTGTAAATCATCATTTTCTTCGATTAAAAGAGAATTAACTTCCATTTTTTTCACCAGTAAATCATAATAACAAATATAAAAATTAAATTTTTTAAGAAAAACATTCAAGTTCAGAAATAATATAAAGAAGTCTAGAAAGAGAAGTCTAGAAAGATAATTTGGAAATTCTGCTCATAGCTTCTTTAGTGTTTTCTAAAGTATTGAATGCAGTTAATCTTAAGTAGCCTTCTCCGCTTGGACCAAATCCGGAACCTGGAGTACCAACAATGTTTGCCTCTTCCAAGAGAAGATCAAAGAAGTCCCAGGATTCCATATCATTTGGAGTTTTCACCCAAATATAAGGTGAGTTTACTCCACCATATACATTTAATCCAATTTCAGATAAGCTTTCACGAATGATTCTTGCATTTTCCAAGTAATATTCAATGTTTGCCATGATTTCCTTTTGACCTTCTTCAGTGTAAACCGCTTCTGCAGCTTTTTGAACAGGATATGAAACACCATTGAATTTAGTGGTTTGTCTTCTGTTCCATAATGCATTTACAGATTGCCCAATGCCTTCAGCATCTTTAATCTTAATTTCTTTAGGAACAACAGTGTAGGCACAACGTGTACCTGTAAATCCTGCAGTTTTTGAGAAGCTTCTAAATTCAATAGCCACTTCTTTTGCACCTTCAATTTCATAGATGGTGTGAGGCACATTGTCTTCTGTAATGAAAACTTCATAAGCTGCATCGAATAGGATAAGAGCATCATTTTCCTTTGCATATTCTACAAATTTAGCTAACTCATCCTTAGTTAAGGTAGTTCCTGTTGGGTTGTTTGGGAAACAGAGATAGATTATATCTACCTTTTCTTGCGGAAGTGCAGGAACAAAGTTGTTTTCTTCAGTACATGGAAGATATACGATGTTTTCATACATTCCATCGTCTTTAATGTTGCCTGATCTGCCTGCCATTACATTGGTGTCAACATATACAGGATAAACAGGGTCAGTTACTGCAATTACATTATCCAAAGCAAAGATTTCCTGAATGTTTCCTGTGTCACATTTTGCACCATCGGAAATGAATACTTCATCAAGGTCTAAGTCCACTCCCCATTTATTAAAATCATTTTTAATGATAGCCTCAGCTAAAAAGTCATAGCCTTGTTCTGGACCATACCCCATAAAGGTTTCACCATCTGCCATTTCATCAACAGCATCCTTAAAAGCCTTGATAACAGCAGGGGTTAATGGTTTTGTAACATCTCCAATACCCATTTTGATAACATTTTTATCAGGATTCTCTTCCATATATTTAGCTGCACGTCTGTTTACTTCAACGAAAAGATAACTATTTTGCAATAAAAGATAGTTTTCATTAATTTTAACCATGTATATACCTCAGATAATAATTTAAATAATTAAGATTATTAGTTAATAAATCTAAAACATGAATTTTAAAAAAATTTAATTAATCCTTAAAAAATTAAAATATCTAATTAAAATATCTAAAATTAATTTAATTAATTATTTTAACTAAATTTCTAACTATTTAACACTTAAATATTTATTAAATATATTATTTAAAACTGTTTATTAAAAAATAGAGAAATGTGAAAAATTTTAAAATTTTCTTAAATTTAAACTTTTGTAAAAAAATTGAAATTAATGTAAAAACTAATGTATAAATAAAATAAAAAAGATATACATATAATACTATAAGATAATGTATTATTTACTTATATTTGTCCTATATCATAGGTACAATTGTACTTGCAATGATGAATATTTGAAAATAATAAATAAAGATTAATTCGGTGAAAAAATGAAAGAAATAACAGCAATATTGCTTATTCTTATAGCAGTTATTGGATTAATATCCATAATAATTGTTAAATTATATTACAGAGATAAAGAAAAAGATGATGAAGAAGAGAGATTGGAAGAATTCATTAATAGTACTAAATCAGACTACGATAATGAAAAACGTAAACAGATCAGAAAAGCTAGAAACAAAAACCGTGCTCAATTAAGCGAAGCACAATTATACGCTAATACAATTGATGATGTAGAAAATGAAAATGTAGGCGGAACAACTGCCTTACTTAGACAAAGAGCAAAAGCTATGGAAGAAGCTCCTAAAAAACAAGTAAGGAGAGTTAGAAAAGCACAAGGAGAAACTGCTGCTAAAAATGTTCCTAGAACCCCTGAAAGAGTAAAAACTCAAATGAATAAAGAAGAAGAGGTTAAATCTTTCCAAGAACCTATTAAACCAGAACATACAGCAGCCATTAAAAGTGCAATTCAAGAAGAACAACCTAAACCTCGCCAAGTACCAATGACTGAAAAACAAAAAGAATTCATTTCCAGTGAAGCAAATAAACTAATTGTTGAAGATGGTGAAGGTCCTGTAAAAGTTGTTAAATCCATTAAGCCAGCAGAAACTATTGCAGAAATTAAAGAAACCGCTAAAATAGAAAATGAAGCTGCAGAAGAAATAAAAGAAACCGCCGAACCTGAAAATGAAACTGTCGCAGCAATAAAAGAAACTGCAGAAGAAATAAAAGAAACTGCAGAAGAGAAAAAAGAAACCGCAGAAATTGAAGTCGAATCTGAAAAAGATGAAATAGTTAAAAAAGCTGAAGCAGATACTGCTGATTTGATTAAAAAGATTGAAAAAGCTAAAGTGGATGTGGAAGAAAAACTAGCAGATATTTCCGATGATGAAATTGAAGCTGTTAAAGAAAAAATGGCTAAAACAGAAGAAAAGGCAGAACCTGTAAAAGAAGAAGCTAAAGAAACTCCAAATATAGAATCTACAATTCAAAAAATTAAAGCAGCATCTGAAGCTAAAGAGGAACCAAAAGTAGAGCCGGCAATAGAAACTGAAACCATTGTAACAGAAGTTGAAGAAACTCCAATAGCTGTGGAAGATTCTCAAATTTCAGATGATACTTATCATGACGATTTACATATTCTCTTAAATAAAGATGAGAAAGTTGAAGTTGATGAAAGTCCTGAAAATGAATTTATAACAATCAATTCAGATGAAGAAAGAATTTCTACAGGCAATGAATTAATTAACAACGCTATTCAGTCAATTAGAAACTTCAGAAAAGCTAATGTTCCTCAACAACCAGTTGTTGTAGAAACAAAAGATGACATAGTTCCTGATGACTACGCTCAAGACTTCGGAGATGGAATAGAATATATTGGCGATACAATTACAATCACCCCTATTCATGAAGAAGAAAGAGATTTAGCAAATAATCAACCAAATGAAGATGTAGACAAAATATATAAAGAGATCAATGAAGAATCTTACAATAAAACAGAAGATGAAGAATTATCTGATTCTTTCGAAGACGTTACTGACGAAACTTCCGAGAAAGAAGCAAATGTCTACACTGCTGAAGACTATAAAAAGATTGAAGAAAAAGAAAAAGAAAAAGCACGCAGAGCTGAAAACACTAAAAAGATTTTAGGATCAAAAGGAATTAGTGAAGAAGAACTCCAAAAAAGAGCTGAAGCTAAAGCTAAATCCAAACGTACTAGAAAAGCCACTCCTGCAGAAGAACCTGTGGAAGACGGTCAAAAAAGATTAATGGTGCATAAAGCTAAAACCGATGTTGAAGAAGTTTACATCAATGGAACCTTATTTGAACTTAAAGTAGGTCAAATTGTAGTCTTTGACATCAAAGGTGAAACTTATTCAAGCCAAATCTTAAGACTTAAACCAGGCTACATGGGCGTTAGATACAGATCCAAAAATATCTGGGTCAAATCCAATACAGTTAAGAAAATTTTAAAATAATTAAATAATTTAAATAGTTTAATATTTAGGAAGTTTCTTCTATTTTATTCTATTTTTATAATTATTTTATTCATAAAATTTATCTTAAATTTTTAATTAAAATATTAAATTTATTTAAATTAAAAAAACCGAATTAATCTTAAATAAATTTATTATCTTTTTCTTTTTATTTTTTTAAACTCTTTACTTGTAGTATTTAACTAATTTTGCTTTTTTTAACTAATTTTACTTATTTTAACTCATATTACTTATATTAACTCCTATGACATATTCAAAACCTATTTTAACCCTATCTCCCCTATTTTAATCCTATTTTTTAAATGCACTATGTGTATACTATAATAAGAAATAGGGTAAAAAAATAATCAAAATAAAATAATTAAACAGCTTGAAACTTCAGAATAAACAATATCAAACTGTAAAAAAAAAAGTATAGGA
>JAFRCZ010000237.1 GCA_017404125.1 Methanobrevibacter sp. | reverse complement strand
TGATTTTTTAAAGTGTTTTTCACTAAATATAAAAAATTAATTAAATAATAAAATACATAAATTAATATGTTATAGATTATTTAATGCTATGATTATTTATTCAATTTGTTCAAATTATTTAAATGTTTTAAGGTGCTTTGATGACACAAATGACTGAAGCTAAGAAAGGAAATCTCACTCTTGAAATGAAAACTGTTGCTGAAGCTGAAAAAATAGATGTTAAGAAAATATTAAAGGGAGTGGCTAATGGAACCATTGTAATACCAAAGAATATTGGGCGAGAGACAAAAGCTTGCGGTATTGGAAAAGGATTAACCACTAAAATCAATGCAAATATAGGGTCCTCAAATCAGATTGAAGATATTGACTTGGAGATTAAAAAGGCAAAATTGGCAGTTGATTTTGGTGCAGATGCAGTAATGGACTTAAGCACAGGTCCTAAATTATTGGAGTTCAGAGAAAAGATAATGGGCTCTGTAGATGTTCCTATTGGTACCGTTCCAATTTATGAAGCGGGAGTCATTACATTAAACAAAGGCAATGAAATCATTGATATGGATGAAGATGACATATTTAATTCAATTATCCATCAGGCAAAAGATGGCGTTGACTTCATGACTCTTCACTGTGGAATAAACCGGGATTTGGTTTCAAAGCTGCAAAAGGCTAAAAGAATGATGGGAATTGTAAGTAGGGGAGGAACATTCCTTGCTTCATGGATCTTGCATAATGAAAAGGAAAATCCATTATTTGATAATTACGATTATTTGCTTGAAATTGCTCTAGAGTATGATATAACCCTTTCTTTAGGTGATGGATTGCGTCCAGGATGCTTGTCTGATGCAACAGATACCTCTCAAATTCAAGAGCTTGTTACTTTAGGAACCCTTGTAAAAAGAGCTCAGGATGTTGGTGTTCAAACAATGGTTGAAGGTCCAGGGCATGTTCCCTTAAATCAAATAAGGTCCAATATGGAGATTCAAAAGACATTATGTCATGGGGCTCCATTTTATGTCTTAGGTCCAATCGTTACAGATTTGGCACCAGGTTATGATCATATCACATCAGCTATTGGAGGAGCTATTGCTGCTTCAAGCGGTGCTGACTTTTTATGTTATGTGACCCCTGCAGAGCATTTATCACTCCCTTCTCTTGAAGATGTTAAGGAAGGGGTTATTGCAAGCAAAATAGCTGCTCAAGCTGCAGATGTTGCCTTAGGCTTGGAAACTGCATGGGAAAAGGAAGTGGCAATGGCAACTGCAAGAAGAAACTTTGATTGGGAAAGCCAATTCAATCTTGCCTTTGATAATGTAAAGCCAAGACATTACAGAAACAAATGTGAACTTGAAGACGATGAAATGTGTTCAATGTGCGGAGAGTATTGTGCAGTTAAAATAGCTAAAGGGGACTTTTAGAATTTTATTGGATTCTAGATATTTATTAAGGCTTTTAAAAAAATAATTATTATTCTAATTTAGGGGATAAAGATGAAATATCAGGAACTTGTTAACGTTTATGAAGCATTAGGCGCCACTACAAAAAGATTGGAAAAAACAGATATCTTAGCGGATTTCTTTAAGACAGTTGATGCTGAGGATTTGCAGAAAATCACATTAATGGCTTTAGGAAGCGTTTTCCCTCCTTGGAGTGAAGAGGAACAGGGGATTGGCGATAAATTAGTCATGAAAGCTGTTGGAGATGCTGTAGGAGTATCAGTTGATGCAGTGGAAGATGCCATTCGTGATGAAGGGGATATCGGAGCGGCTGCTGAGAAATTATATGCTAAAAAGGCCCAAATGACCTTTTTCTCACAACCTTTAACAGTAAGTTTTGTTTATAATCAATTAAGGAAATTGGCAACAATATCAGGTAGCAGATCCACTGCCCGTAAGATTTCCAATATTCTTGAACTTTTATCTTCTGCCTCTGGAAAGGAAGCCAAATATATCTGCAGAACCATTTTGGAAGAGCTTAGAATTGGTGTTGGAGAAGGAATCATTCGTGATGCAATTTCACAGGCTTTTGATGTTGATAAGGCTGTGGCTGAAAGGGCACACATGCTGACAAATGATTTGGGGCTCGTTGCAGAAGTGGCAAAGCTTGAAGGGGAAGAAGGGCTTAAAAAATTGACATTGATTCCTGGAAGACCAGTAAAGCCAATGCTTGCACAATTATCTGATGGTATTGACATAAGCATTGAAGAGATGGGCTGTGCACTTTGTGAAACCAAATATGATGGTTTCCGTACCCAATTCCATAAGAATGGTGATGAAATCACTTTATTTACTCGCCGTTTGGAAAATGTCACAGAGGCTTTTCCGGATGCTGTAAGTTTTATTAGAGATGGATTTCCTGATGTGGACTTTATTGCTGAAGGGGAAATCATAGGTTTTAAAAATGGCAAGCCTCAACCGTTCCAGACTGTATTGCAAAGGGTTAGAAGGAAATATGATATTAAAGCAGCTATGGAAAACGTGCCTATTAAAATATTCTTATACGATTTGCTTTACTTTAATGAGCCTATAGTTGATGAACCTATTATTAAACGTAGGGAAATCTTGGAAAATGCTGTAGATTGCTCAAATCCCGAATTGAATCTTAGTGATATGGTAAGGGTAGGTCCTGAAAACATAGATGAGGCTGTAGAATTATTCAATAAGTCTATAGCTGGCGGACACGAAGGAATAATGATAAAGGACTGCAAAGAACCTTATATTCCAGGAATTCGTGGAAAGAAAATGTTAAAGTTCAAGGCAGAACCTGAAACATTGGATGCAGTTGTTGTTGGAGGAACAAAAGGAATAGGTAAAAGGGGAGAGTTCATAGGATCTTATGAGTTAGCTCTTCGTGATGAATATGGAGAATTGCTAACCATCACAAAGATTGGAAGTGGATTTTCAGATGATGATTTGGCAAATCTCACAAAGCAAATGAAAGAGATTATAATCTCAGAGAAAGGAACTCACATTACTGTTCAGCCAAAAATTGTTTTAGAAATAAAATATAGTGAGATTGTAAAAAGTCCAGAATATCCTGCAGGATACTCTTTGCGTTTCCCTATTGTAAAAAGCATAAGAACAGATAAGGGAGTAGAGGACATAGATACAATCGAAAGATTGGAATCTATGTATAATGGCCAATAATCTTATTTTTTCTTCTTCTATTCTTTTATTTTTACTTTAACTATTTTTCTATTTTTTTATTCTTTTTTTCATTGTTTTCACTATTTCCATTCGATGTCATAATTTTTTTATCTTATTTAATCTTATTTTTATTATTGATGTTATTTTAAATAATCATAACAAGTTTAAAACAATATTATAATCATGATATAAGTTATTTTTTAATTTTAAGCAATATTTATATGTTATTCACTAAATAAATCATTTTAAGAATGTTTTAATTGGTGATTTCATGGAATTAAATGACAAGATAATTTTTAAAGCAGCATTAATAACATCATTAATAGGGATTATTGGAATGCTAGTTTTTGCGTCTTATATTGAACCAAAGGAAATTCAAATCAAAGACATTACAAGAAATAACATTGGAGAAACTGTAGCAGTTACAGGAGTGGTTGAATCAATTAAAGAATCATCAAGCGGCGGCTCTTGCTTTATAGAGTTGAATGATGGAACTGGAAAGATAAATCTGATAATATTTGAATCGACTTTAGTTGAACTTCAAGATGCAGGGAATGATTTGGATAGTTTTAAAGGCCATAAAGTAAAAGTTATTGGAAGCATAACAGAATACAAGTCTTCAATGGAATTAATATTATCAAATTCCAATTCGATTAATCTGGTTTCATAATGGGATATTTAATAAAATATTTAAACTTTATAAACAAAAATATATTTAGATTAAAAATACTTTTAAAACTTAATTATTTAATAACTTATTAATTTTATAAAGGTCATAAAATGGTAGAAAAAAGATTATTCGGTACATTTGGTGTAAGAAGAACTGCAAATGATGTCTTGACTCCCGAATTTGCATCACGTCTTGCTGCAAGTTATGGATCTATTGTTCAAGGTACAGTAGCTATTGGAGGGGATACAAGGACAAGCACTCCAATGCTTAAATATGCAATCACTGCAGGTTTGCTTTCATCTGGCTGTGATGTTGTGGATTTAGGAATTCTTCCAACACCAGCTATTCAATATGCTGTAAGAAATTATTATGATGGAGGAATCATAGTAACCGCTTCACACAATCCTCCAAAGTACAATGGTTTGAAGTTTGTAGATGAGTTTGGTATAGGAACTCCAGATGATATGGAAATTGAAGTTGAAAAGCTTTACTTTGATTCAGAACCAAATCGTGCATCTTGGGATAAGATTGGAGAATGCTTTACAAATGATACAATAATTAAAGAGTATATTGCAGAAACTGTAAAGAGAGTTGATGCAGAAGCCATTAGAAACAGAAAGCTTAAGGTGGTAGTTGATTGCGGTTCAGGAGCAGGCTCTTATACAGCCCCTTATATCCTTAAAGAGCTTGGATGTGAAGTGACAACAATCAACTGTCAAGCTGACGGATTCTTCCCAGGAAGAAATCCAGAGCCAATTGAACCAAATCTTCAGGACTTGATCGCTACCGTTAAAAACTTAGGTGCAGACATTGGTCTTGCTCATGATGGTGATGCAGACAGAACCATATGCATTGATGAAAAAGGAAACTTCATTTTAGGTGATAAGACCTTTGCCCTTGTTGAAAAATTTATGCTGAAGGAAAATGGTGGAGGAATCATTGTAACCACTGTAGCAACTTCTCAAGCTATTTATGATATAGCAGAAGAATACGGTGGTGAAGTGATAGCTACTGCTGTTGGGGACTTGCTTGTTGCAAGAAAGCTTAAGGATACTGATGGATTATTCGGTGGAGAGGAAAATGGTGGTTTAATCTTCCCAGACTTTATCTATGGAAGAGATGCGGCTATGACTGTTGCTAAGATTCTTGAAATCCTTGTTAAAGAAGATAAGCCCTTATCCGAGCTTGTAGCAGAGCTTCCAGTTTACTATCAGGAAAAATTAAAAATCGAATGTCCTGATGACCAAAAGCAGGATGTAATGTCTAAGATTGCAGATGAAATCAAGGAAACCACTGACTTTAAACTCGACACAACTGATGGGGTAAAGATTTTAAAGGATGATGGTTGGGTAATCATCAGACCTTCTGGTACAGAACCAATCTTTAGATGCTTTGCTGAATCTGACTCTCAGGAAAAGGCAGATGAAATGGCTAACTGGGGAATCAGTTTAGTAGAAAAATACAAAAGTTAATTATAAGTTTAAACTTTTTAAGAAGCTATTTTTTAATAGCTTACTATTTTTTAAGGCAATGATTCCTGAAAAACACAAAAACAAATTGATTCTTATTTTAGTGATTATATTAGCGATAGCTATTGTTTTCTTGGGGTATGCCATATCCATGAATAATTCCCATGAAAATCTTATTCTGGATGATAATAACATTTTCATTAATCAATCTTATCCTGATGGCCCTACAGCTGAAGCTAAAATTGATACATCAAATGTCAACTCCCATTTGCTTGGTGAAAATGATTTGGGATCTGTAGAGTTGTTAGGTCCTTTTGGAAGTACTGATTCCAATGTTAAAATAGCCTATTCTATTGGTATGCATCCATTAGAAAGCAAAGTGCACAAAGCTTTATTTGATACAATAGTTGCTAAAAACAGTTCTTTAAATTATTGTTACTATATTTATAAAATCAATGTAACAAACTACAACACTGACGATGAGGGAAGAATGGATGGTCAGCTTCTTGCCCAAGAGTTTGTGGCTCCTCACATAATCAGCAGTGATTATAATCTTTTTGTAGATGTTCACAGCAATAAGGGGACAGTTTCAGGAACTTATGAAGAAACCAATTTTGTCTTTGCAGTTGGAAAGGATGAAAAGTCAGAGGCTTTTGTAAATCAAATCTTAAATAAGATGCCAGAGTTGGTTTATTATTTCCCAAGTGCACAGTCAAGCCCTCCTTATATTACTTTGCCAGTAGAAGAGGCAGGAACTCCAACTGTAAACTATGAAACATTTTGCTATGAACCAATCAATACAACTTATAACTTGATGAATAAGTTTGTAGATGTAGTTGATGATTTGGATTTTAATTAACACAACAGATTTTATTTTCATAGATTTTCCTATTTTTCATAATAAATTTTCTTTTCATTATTTTAATTTTAGCCATTATTAAATTATAGTTATGTATGGTAAACTTATTTTTAATTAGCCATTATTTCAATTAAATTAAATTAAATCTATTTTTCATTTATTATTAATACCATAATCTACATAAAGTAATTAATAATTATAAAATTAGTTAAAATTAGTTAAAAATAGTAAAAAGTAGATTAAAAATTTATTAAAAAAAGAGTTACATATTTTCCAAACATTCCATTTTTAAGACTCTTGCATCGTCATTTGATGGGTCAAGAGCAAGAACTTTAGTAAATAGGATTTCAGCCTCATTAAATCTATCAAGTTCCATTAATACAACGCCTTTGTTTAAGAGGAATGAGGTGTTTCTTGGCTCAAGCTCTATTGCGTTATCATAACATTCAATAGCTTCCTCAAATCTACCAAGATCAAGGAGCGCATTTCCTTTTCTGTTTTGTGCAGTTGCGTCTATTTCGGAATCTTCCAAACATAATTCCAAAGCTTTATCATAAGATGCCAATGCTTCTTCAGGTCTCTCCATATCTGTCAATACATTTCCACGTGCGTTCCAAACTTCAGGATTAGTGTCATCAATTGTAATCAGCTTATCATAAACAGCTAAAGCTTCATCATACTCTGATAGAATTTCTAAAATGAATCCTCGCCAGTATAAAACTACAGGATTCTCAGGATTGGCATTCAATGCCCCATCACTTGCTTCTAAAGCCTTTTCTATATTTCCAGAGTTAAGCATAGCTATTGCTTTATTGTTCCAGATGTACTCATTGTCCCCTTCAATTTCCAAAGCTTTGTCATAACATTCAATGGATTCATCAAAACGGTCCAATCTGCTAAGGTTGTCTCCTTTTTTGTTTAAGAGATAAACATCATTTGGATCTATTTTCAAAGCGGCATTATAACACAAAACGGATTTGTCATATTTTCCTGTATCAAAGAGAATATCCGCTCTTTGAGTGATCATCTCTTTCTGGTCGATTTTTTCCCCTTTCCATTTATTGATGTCTAGCTTTTCAAAATAGATTACTTGGAACAAATCGTCATCAGAGATTCCATCAGGATACATTTTCTTAAATTCCCTTATCATTTCCCCAGAATCTTCGTATCCTTCCTCTTGAGCTAATTTGTCATTGTTCTTGATTTCCTTAAATGGAAGTGTCTTAACGTCTAAAACTTCAGCTTCAAAAATTTTCTTTTTCTCTTTAGAAGCTAAATTCCAATAGCAATGAAGTCGGTCTCCAACTTTTAAAGGTGTTTTCCATAATTTCCTTATAGTCATTGCTTTTTTATTTGTGATTATATTAATGTTCTGACTTCCAAAGGACATGATTGGCATTTTATCACCTTTTTGGAGACTTTAATTAAATATAGTCTTTAAATAATAGAGATTAAGTAAAACTTTGATTTAAGTTAACTTAATTATATATTATTATCTTTATTGAAAAATTAATAAACTTATCTATTTTAATTTTATAGAATTGTAAGTTCATTAATTAAATTATTAAATTAAAAGAAATTAAATTATTAAAATATGAAATAGTGATGTTCTTTTAAAAAAAGAT
>JAFRCZ010000021.1 GCA_017404125.1 Methanobrevibacter sp. | reverse complement strand
TGAAAAATATAAAAAGATTTATAATAAATAATCATGATAAATAATATTGTTTATAATATATTAAAAAAATTAATTTTTTTACTATCATTATATATAATTTATATGGTGCTTTTATTGCATATTTTTTTTTGCGCAGGATTTGTCATAAAAGTGCCGCAAATATTTATGATAATTTATCATGATTTGTTATGATTGGTTAAAGATTTTTTTAAAAATTTTCTTAAGATTTCTATAAATTTTTTATGATTTTTTTAAAAAATTCTAGACTAAATCTTATGAAATTTTTGATTTATCGTAAATATGATTAATTTAAAACATTATGGGGTATTTTTAATGTTTTTAAGTAGAATTTATTATGCAATTGCTTATTTAGTGGTTCTTATTTTAGAGATTATCAAATCTACAATAGACATGGCCTTGAGAATCTTTAAAACTGATGGCTTTGATCCTATTGTGATTGATATTGATACTGAACTTAAAAGGCCAATATCTCAAACAATTTTAGCTAACAGCATAACTTTAACTCCAGGAACTTTATCTGTAGACTTGGATAGCGAGAATCAAGTTCTTAAAGTTGCTGTTATTGCTCCAAGAGACGTTAAGGATATTATTCCATTTGAACCTTATATCAAGGGAATGCTAGAATAACTTTTTAAATAAGTGATTGAATTTAAAATTTGTTATGAATTTGTTATGTTTATTAATCTGATTTAATTTATAATCATAGAATGTGATGATAATGGATATTTTATTGATTTGTGAGTGTTTTTTAATAATTGCATTGATTGTATTTCTAATTGCAACTTTGAGGATTATTACATATAAATCTATATCTATGGGACTTATAGGTACTTCTTCATTTACTTTAGCACTTACTTTGCTACTTGTAACAGTCGGTACAATATATAATATCGGATTTTTCAAAGATATTGCTCTAGCTTTACTTCTATTAGGTATTGTTGGAACAATAGCTTATGCAGCGGTTTTGAGGAGGGCTGAATGATGTTTGGGATTGATGCTGGTTTGATTAGTCTTATTCAATCAATTTTACTTGTCATTTCTGCTCTTTTAATACTGATTGCAGTAGCAGGTGTTTTAAAAATTGATAGAAACTTGGATAATGTAGTCTATGCTAGGATTCATATTTTAGGGATTGTTGATGTTGCAGGCATAATTGCATTCATTGCTTTAGGCCAGCCTTTATTTGCTCTTATTTATTTATTCCTAGCTCCGTTATTGGCTCATGCATTAGCTAATGCTTATTTCCATAGTGAAGATACTCTTAATAATCCAGTACTTAATCCAAGTATATTGGATGAGGAGGAAATACTTGAAGAAGATGAGGATATTCTTGTAGAGACTCCTGCTGAAGAGGATTTGGATTCAAGTGAGATTTTAGATATTGATGAAAGTTTAGAAGAGAAAAGTGAGGATGATGGCAATGATTGAGTATATAGTAATTTTTGTTGCAGTTCTAAGCGCTATTATCGCACTTTTACAAAATGACTTACTTAAGGCAGCTATTTTAACTGGTATTTCTGGTTTCTGTGTAGCATTTTTATTCCAGATTTTGCTGGCTCCTGATGTGGCTTTAACCCAAGCTATTGTGGAAGGGGCTATTGTGCCGGTATTTATAGCAATGGCTGTTTTAAAAACCAGAAGGGAGGAGGCATAATCATGATGGATCTTCAATTGGCTTCTTTATTCGCTTCTGGAGCATTTATAATTATAGGACTTTTTGCAGCAATTTTCATTGATAATCTAATCAAGAAGATTATCGGTATTGCTTTCATTGAGGAAGGAGTTAATCTGTTCCTGATTTGCTTAGGTTACAAAGCAGGTGGTGTTGTGCCTATCTTCTTGCCAGGCATGACTGCAGACTGGTTTGCAGCAAATGCCGCTTATCCTTTGCCTCAAGCATTAGTTCTTACAAGTATTGTAATTGGTGCAAGTACTTTAGCAGTGATGTTGGCTTTAGCTATGGTTTTATACAGAAAGCATGGAACCTTAAGCGTATCTGAAATGATGGGGGATGAAAAATGAATTATCTAATTCCATTAATGGTAGTAATCCCAATATTAGCTGCTTTGATTGTTAATATATTCGGTGGAAAAGATAAGGCTGTTAAAGCCATTTCCATTATTGTGGCAATTGCCATACCTTTGATTGCAATTATTGCAGCGGTTGGCATTCAGTACTTCGGCGGGCATGACCCAACACTTCTTGCAAATGCTCTGCCTGCAAATTTAGCTGGCACTCTTGCAGCAAGCTATAATACTGGTATTGTTTATGTATTTGAAAACATTGAAAGAATTTTCATATTCCTTATGGGAATTGTGGCATTCTTGGCAGTTCTAACATACTTCAGTGAGAAAAAGGAAGTGTCTGGACCTTACTTATACCTTATCTTTATGGGTATAGCATCTGTAACTGCATTGATGTTGTCCAATGATATTTTCAATATGTATGTTTTCTTTGAAATTACAGCTTTAACCCAAGTGGGTATCATTATAGCATCAAGCACTGAAGACAATTATGAAATAGCTTTAAAATACTTGATTTTAGGTGCTATTGGTGGACCAATGCTTCTATTGGGAATTGCATTTATCCTTGGAACAATCGGTTCAGTAAACATTAACGATATCATTTATGCAATAAGCAATAATTACGTAAATCCATATGCTCCAAGTTTGGTAATTGGTTTTGCTTTAATGTTGTTTGGATGGTTATATTCAGCAGGATTGCCTCCATTCCACACTATAAAATCAGCTGTTTACTCAAAAGCGAGACCTAACGGTTCTGCAATATTGCAAGGATTTTCAGTATTGTGCATGCTTGCATTTGGAATTGCAATGTATAAGATATTTGCATATATCCCTTACTTCAATACAGCAATAATCATATTTGCTATTCTTGCAATGGCTTTAAGCATTGCAATGTCTGCAATGGAGGTAGACTTTAGAAGAATGATAGCATTTTTAGCAGTAGGGGAACTCGGTTTCATCGCATTAGGTTTTGGTATAGGCACACAATATTCCATTGCAGCAGCCTTATTCCAGGCAGCAAATGAAATTGTAATAACCGCATTATTGTTCATAGGATTCGGTACTGTCTATTACCTTACAAAAACATCTGATACCAGAAAGTTAGGCGGTTTGATTGCTGTAGATTCAAAAATGGCAATAATGGTATTGCTAGGCGGTTTTGCTATTGCAGGTGTTCCGCCATTCAATGGTTTCCAAAGTAAATTGATGCTTGTGCAAGCTGCTTTGGATGCAGGATACACTGAACTTGCTATCCTTGCGATAATTGTAAGTGTTGTAATATTCTTTACATTTGTTAAGGCATTCCATACAGTATACTTGCAGCCAAAACCAAAAGACTTGAAATTTGCTCATGATAAAATTCCAAAAGTTACTGTATTTTCTGTAGCTGTTTTGCTTTTAATCTGTTTGATATTGGGCATTTTCCCAAATATAGTAACTGATGTATTCATTCCATTTGCAGGAGGATTGATCTAATGGCTTTATACCAAAAATTCCTAGATTCAATTAAGGGCTTAAAATCAAGCCTTTCTCGTGACCCTACAACTATGGATAACGTTTCAGGAGCAATAGCTGCTGAATTCCTGATATTTGTTTCATTGATACTTGCAGCTTTATTCCTAAGACACGTTAGTGTTGTTGCTTCTGTTGTTGTAGTGATTTTAGTTGCAATTCTATTCTTTACAAATATGCCTCTTGCAGGAAAAATTAAATCTGAACAATCAGATTCCTTGGAAAAAATGACATTCTATGTTATTATAGCTCTTGGAATTCTAATTGCAGTAATTTATTGGGGGTTAAAATATGTCTGATAAAATTACCAGTCTTAGATCATTCATTATGGCTCTTGCAACAATTATCTTTGCAGCAAGCCTGTTTGATGCAATATATGGATTTAAGGAATTGATTCAACCGGGAATCAGTTTGGTCTATAATGCTATTGGAACTCAGCTTGCTCCAAACATGGTTACTTTAGTTGTATTTGATTGGAGAGGTTTTGATACATTAGGGGAATCTTTAATTTTAGTTACTGCAGTACTTGTTGTATTACTTGTATTTGGAAGAGGAAAAATTTTAGACAAGAACATTAATGCAGATGCTGCAGCAAGTGATATGGATGAAGGAGATGATGAATAATGGTGGAAGGAAAAAAATCTCCAAACTGGAATAAGGATGACAGCAGCCCTATATTGAAAATCATGACTCTCCCAATAGCCATTATCATGATTGCATTAGGAATTATGACCATTTTGGGAGGTCATATAACTCCTGGTGGAGGTTTCCAAGGTGGAGCTATGATTGCAGGGGCAATTATATTCTGTGTAATAGTTTATGGTGTTGACGGCAGTCCAATCAAATTATCCCATAAATTTATCAATGCTTTAGAATCTATTGGTGCTTTGGCTTATGTATTGCTCGGTTTGGCAGGTCTTGCTTTAACCGGATCATTCTTGTATAATGTAGGAGGAAACCTTTATGGTGTTGTTCCTCAAGCTATTGCAGCAATATTCTCATATCCAGATGTAACTCATGCAGGAATTGTTCCTTATTTAAATATAGCTGTAGGATTAAAGGTTTTTGTTGGTTTAAGTGCAGTTGTAATTGCATTTTCCCAATTTAAAAAATTAGCGGAGGAAGAATGATGGTTGCTCTAGCTAATATTGTAATTGGTCCAATTGTAATTGCTTTAATCTTTGGATTCATAGTAGGTACAAGACTCCATTTAAGTGAGGAAAACAGTTTCAAATTTACTATTGGTGCAATAATTGCTCTTATTGTTGGCGGATTTTTAATGGCTTACGATATAGGTCAGTTTGCCACTTATCAGGACTTGCCAATAGCCACTGTATTTTTAGCCACTATCTTTGGTGTTTTCATAGGTAGTGCATTACTAGGAGGACGAGCGAAAGGAGATCATTAGATGAGTGATTAATGGTCTTACTTATATTAAGGAGAAGAATCATGTATTTAACAACTAATAAGTGTGATGGACAAGGGGATTGTATAAGAAATTGTCCAAGTGAAGCAATACGCTTTGTAGATAATAAAGCTTTTAGCTGTATGTGTTGTGGTGCTTGCTTCGAAGCTTGTCCGAATCATGCAATATTCAAAAATAAATACGGAGGATATGTTGTAGATAGGGCAAAATGTAACGGTTGTGGTGTTTGTCAGTTCACTTGCCCTATAGAAAGCATTCATGTTGAGGGAGGAATTGTTAAAGGTATCTGTTCACGTTGTGGAGTTTGTGAGGATGTTTGTACCAGGAATGCAAGAGTGGATACTGATAACTTGGTTCTAGACAAGCAGAAAGTCTTGCTCAATTCATTGAAAATGGTTGCTAATACAGTAGGATTCGGTGCAGGAGTCAAGAAGATTGAAAGCATGAAGCTTCCTGTAAAATCCGATAAGACAGCAGATAGAATCTGTATTAGTACTGACAGTGAAAAATGTGTAAAATGTGGAAGATGTGCATATTACTGTCCTACCCGTTCAATAGAGGTTATAATTCAGGATGACGGATACTGTGTAGGGTGTAAAGTATGTGAAGATGTCTGTCCTACTGGCGCTTTAAAGGATGGCGAGTATGATAAAAGCATCTGCACCTTATGTTTGGCATGTGTTGAAAACTGTATAAATGAGGCATTAAGCGTTAAGGACTTTAAGATTGTCCGCAGCATTAAAGATGATACATTGTATTCAAATGTTGAAGGAACTATTGTAAGCTGCTTGAATTGCGGATTATGTAAGGAAAGCTTTGATAGCCCAGCACTCATTAGAAACGAAAATGCTTTGAGATATGATCCATCACTTGATGAGGATACTGAAGAGAATAAGGCAAAACGTCTTGAAGCAATATATAACTGTCCGGTTTCATCTTTAACTGAAAGCGAAGACAATAAGCTCTTTGGATACTGTGTATCTTGTGGAAAATGTGTAAATGTCTGTAATGAAGATGCAAGAAACTTCCAGACAATTTCATGGGATGGAGAAGTGAGTGACGACTGTATTTCATGTGGAATATGTGCAGAGCTTTGTCCGCAAGATGCAATAACCCTTAGAAAGGGAGCAATCAATGTTGATTTGGATAAATGTATCATGTGTGAAACCTGTGGAATTCACTGTCCTAAAGATGCAATACCTAAAACAACAAGCGTCAAATATGAAATTGCTGGCGGATTCAATTACATAGATGAAAACCTATGTGTAAAATGTGGATTGTGTAAAGACATCTGTCCGGAAGAAGCGATTTATACAGTTGACATTCCAAGTGATGAAGTTAATCTCGGAACAAAGAATAAAAACTTGAAATTCGTTGTAGATGATGAAAAATGTATCTATTGTGGAGCTTGTATGAATATCTGCCCATCCAAATCATTTATCTTCGAAAGAGAGTTTAATAGGGTGAATTAGGAGTTTGATGGAAATGAAAGATGTATTGAAAATTATGCTTAATGGAGCTTATACTAATTTCAAAAGAATTCTCTTTGCTGCAGATAGAGTAACAGATATGGAACTCCGTAATGCTATCTTAACAGGTACAGTGGAACTTGATAAAAAGGTAGATGAAGAAGCATGCATAGGTTGCGGTGGTTGTGCCAATGTCTGTCCGACTGGTGCAGTTACAATGAAGCCTTTGCAAAACCCTGTAAAGCTTAAGGAAGGATGGGTAAAGACTGAAGTTCCAGAGTTGGATCCTTTAAAATGTGTGGTATGCTATTGGTGTCATGATTTCTGTCCAATCTATTCATTTTATGAAGAGGCAGGAACAATTCACCCAGGAAATGTTGGTGAAATGCATGTGGACACCAGTGATTTATTGAATGAGCCTATTAAGATATCTCAAGAGAAAATATCATTCATTGCCCAATACCTGTCAGATAAGTCATTATTGTCTGAAAATATTGTAGCGGAAGATGAGGAAATTGAAAATGTTGGTGTAGGCTTGGAAAAGGTATCTAAAATCAAGGACATTCAAGATAATATTAATGAAAAGTATGAGAAAGATGTCCAAAGGAGTTTAGAAGAGAATCCTGAAGAGGATTCTGCTCCAGAAGAAAGTTCTGAGGGAAGTTCTATTCCAGAAGAAAGTTCTGATGATGAGGGAGGTGAATAAATGAGTCTTAAAACACTTTCAAGATCAAAAGCTATCCATATCATGTTAGTTTATACTGGTGGATGCAATGGTTGCGATATTGAGATTGTAAATGCAGTTTTATCTCCTAAATTCGATATTGAACAGTATGGTGTCTTTTTAACATGGAACCCTCGTGAAGCAGATATTCTTGTTGTTACAGGTCCGGTTACCCATGACAATAGAAAACCATTAGAGGATATCTATAACGCTATTCCAAATCCAAAGCTTGTTGTTGCAGCAGGTGCATGTGCAGTAATGGGTGGTGTTTACAAGAATTGTTATGGTGACATTCCTTCAGAAGAGATTGAAGGGCCTGTTGAAAATGTTATTCCAGTTGATGCAAAGGTTCCAGGTTGTGCTGTAAGGCCTCAAGATGTATTGGCAGGAGTAGTTGCAGCATTGCCACATTTATTAAATGCTGATTAATCATTATATGTATTAAAGAGAGGATAATATGGAAGAGAAAAAAGCTAAAAAGCAGGAAATCATAGAAACTGAAATCCAAATGGGTACAGTTCACCCTGCTGCTTTAGAACCTTATAGGGTTAGATTTTTCGTAGAAGATGAAATCATTAAAGATGCGGAAATCACTATTGGTGTAAACCACAGAGGTATTGAGCGTATTATGGAAGGTCTTCCAGTGGAAAAAGCTAATATGCTTACAGAAAAGATCTGTGGAATCTGTTCAAACTCACATACATGGAATTCTGTAAGGACTGCTGAGAAAGGTCTTGGAGTTGAAGTTCCAGATAGGGCAGTTTACATTCGTGTAATTGTCGGTGAACTTGAAAGATTGCACAGTCACTTATTGTACTTAGGTCATGGTTGTGAAACATTAGCTCATGAAACATTCTCTATGAGAGTATTCTTTATCAGAGAAACCATTATGGATCTATTGGGAATGATTGGTGGAAACCGTGTTCAATACGGATGCTCAATTATTGGTGGCGTAAGGCCAAGATGTGAATTGGATGACAATAGAATTCGCAGAATATTGGATGGATTGGATTTAGTTGAGAAGAATGTTGCAGATTTTGCAGACAGATTCGTGCATGATTCTATAGTCTTATCAAGGATTACCGGCACAGGTTACATTCCACAGGAACAAGCTCTTAAGTTAGCTGTTAGTGGACCAACTTTACGTGCTACCGGTGTAAAAAGAGACTTGAGAACTGATATGTATGAATATGACAACTTTGATTTTGACATTATCACTCAAGACACTTGTGATGTAAAGGCTCAGCTTCTTATGAGAGTGTTTGAAATATTTGAAGCTATTAAGATTATTCGTCAAGCTATCAGAGACTTGCCTGAAGGAAAGATTACAGACAGATCTTGGGAAATGGTTGACACTGACTTGATTGAAAGCTATATTGAAGTTCCAAGAGGAACATTGTATCACTCTTACTCCATTGAAGATGGAAGGGTTCGCCATTGTATTATAAGAACTCCTTCAATGAGTAATATTGGAGCTATGCAATACGCATGCATTGACAATCACATCACTGATGGTCAATTATGCATTGTTCAATGTGATCCATGCTTTACCTGTTCAGATAGGGCAATAGAAGTTTATGATACAAATAATAACAAGTTAGATAAATCAATCTTGCAATCTAATATTCATTAAATTGTCTTAAATTAATTGTTAAGATTTTATTATTTAGATTTATTATTTAGATTTATTGTTAAGATTTTATATTAATTCATTATTATTAAAAATATTATGAGGAAAGAAAAATGGCTTATGAAATATCACTTATTTCAATTTTAGAGGTTATCTTAACACTTATCATAGCTTTGTTCATAGGTGTTTTGTTTCCTGTAATTGGAAGGAAATATGTTCAAGCAAGGATTCAGCAAAGAATCGGGCCACCTGTTACAAGTCCTGGATTATGGGCATCAATCAAATTCCTGTTTAAAGAGAATATAAAGCCTAATTCTCCAGCACCAGGTTTATATAAGGCAATGCCTATTCTTTGTTTTATTGTAGTTTTATTAGTATTCCTAGCATTAATGCCTCAAAACTATCAATTCATGGCTTTTGCTAGTTTAATAGCTATTGTTGGATTTTTGAAGGTTGAAGAAATTGCTTATGTTTTAATGGGTTCTTTATCTAAATCTGTAATGAGTATTAATTTAAGGTTCCCAGACCATGCAAAAGGGGCAAAAAGACCAGATTTGCTTGTATCATCCATAGAAGACATCAGTTCAAATAGGTCTCTTAGGATGATTATCTTCGGTTCATTCCCATTGTATTTGGCTTTATTCATACCTGCAGCTTTATCCAAAAGCATTTTTTTAGCAGATATTGTAGCTTATCAGCAAGCTAACGGACCATTCTTGTTTACTTTAGCAGGTATCATTGGAACTGTAGTGTTCTTTATCGGATACATGATTCTATTAAACGAATATCCGTTTTCATATATTAAGGCTAAATCCGATGTAATTGAAGGACCTTATATGGAACTTGCTTCCAAATATCGTACTTTCGTTTATGTAACCAGAGGATTCTTAATATTTACTTTAGGTTTAATGTATTGTGTACTCTTCTTAGGAGTGGCACCAGAGCTATTTTCACTTAAATTTATTGTATGTATTATCGTATCCCTATTGCTCCCGGTTATTATGGCTTGTGTTAGTGCATTCTCTCCAATATTCACCAATAGACAGTTATACCCTACTGTTTTAATCACTTCAGCACTTGGAGTTTTGGCTATGGTGATTGCATTATTCTAACTTGGGATTTAATATTTATGGTGTTTAGATTTTAAACGTGGTGATTTAATGAAATTTGTAATCAGACCTTATCATATGATGAGTCTTGGAGGCTATATTGTAGAATATGATTTCCCTTACAGGGATTTGATTATTGTAAATGAAACTCCAGATGAAATCAAGTTTGAGATTCCGGTATTTGATGGATCTTATATTGAAGAGTATGAAAAATTAGGTCTTAAAGTTATTCCTGTCAGTGAACATGACAGCTATTTAAACTTATATAAAAAGGCGCATGCGGAATTAGATGCGCTAAAAGCAAAATTAGATTAATTGGAGATAAATTTTTAATATCAGTTTTCCTCATAAATATTCTTTAATTATTTTATCTTCAATTAATCTTTTATTATTTTTATTTTTTAGTTTATTTTTTAGTTTTTAGAAAGTTTTAATTTTTAGATATTCTAAATTTTTAGATAATCTTAATTTTTAGATTTGCCAATCTTAATTTGGATTTATGATAATCTTTAAATAATTGAATATTTTAAGTATTATTAGGTAATATTATGAATAGTATTTCTTTAACACTTACAACTAAAGACAAGAAAGGAGTTCTCGATGAAATAACAGATGTTCTTTCAAATCATGGAATCAATATTTCTTATGTTCATCTTTATGTAAATGATGATGTTGGGACATTGAATCTGGAGCTTGATAATGTGGAGCAGCTTGATGAGCTTATAAAGGATTTGGAATCTAAAGATTTTATTCTAAATATTGAAATCCATGGTTCCTTAAATGACATTTTCGGTAAAAGAGTTCTTATTTTCGGTGGTGGAGCTCAGGTATCACAAGTTGCAGTTGGGGCTATTACAGAAGCAGACAGACATAATATACGTGGAGAGCGCATAAGTGTAGATACTATTCCTTTAGTTGGTGAAGAAAATATTGCCGAAGCTGTAGATGCAGTAAACAGATTGCCTCGTGTAGGTGTGCTTGTTCTTGCAGGATCATTGATGGGCGGAAAGATTACTGAAACAGTCAGAAAGTTAAAGGAACAGCATGAAGATCTGATTGTAATTACCTTAAACATGCCTGGAAGCGTTACTGAAGAAGCTGATTTGATTATAACTGATCCAGTTCAAGCAGGTGTAATGGCAGTTATGGCAGTTGCAAGCACTGCAGTATTTGATGTAAAAAGATTAGCAAAAAACAATAAATTCTAATTCTAATCTTTTTCAATATTTTTATACTTATTTTTGTCAATTTTAATATAATTCTTATTTTATATTTTATTTTATGGATGTGTTTTAAATTACTAGAAAAGAGAAGTTTGTAAACGGTTTGAAGTTAGGTATTCCAATTACCTTTGGATACATTCCAATGGGTATTGGATATGCTGCCTTGGCAATTAAGGCAGGGTTGACTCCACTTGAAACCGTTTCAATGTCTATCTTCATATATGCCGGTGCTGGACAAATTATGATAGCAACTATGTTGGCTCAAGGGGCTACTCTTTTCAATATTGTTTTGACTTCATTTGTACTTAATTTCAGATATTTTGTAATGAACACTTGCATTTATAACAAGGTTGATGATGCTTCCCTTCCTGTAAGAATACCTTCATCACACCTTGCTGTTGATGAAGCATTTGCAATGTTCATGCTAATGGAGGAGTCTTCAATATGGACTTATATAGGCCTTGCAGGAATTGCATGGTTGTCTTGGATTTTTGGAGCAATCATTGGTGTTATCGTCTTGAATGTGCTTCCTATAATTGTTGCAAATAGTTTCAATATTTCTTTATATGCTCTATTTGTAGCACTATTGGTTCCTGCAGTTAAGGAAAGTAAGGAATTGGCTATTTTAGTTGTAATAACAGCTATTTTAAATGTTGTATTGCAGTTTTTCATTGGAAATTGGTCATTGATTATAGCTATTCTTTTAGGTGCTCTCATTGGAATGTATATCGTTGATGATGATACCGTTTTAGGGGATGCCTATAAGACCGGTGATGAAAATTGCAGAGTGAATGGCAGTAATGGGGAGGTGCAAAAATGAATATTACTTTACTAATTATTCTTTGTGCACTTGTTACATTTATTCCAAGGGTAATTCCAGCAATATTTATGGAAAAATTGAATTTCTCTCCAAAATTCGAGAAATTCCTGAATCTGATTCCATATACTGCACTTGCTGCACTTATTTGTCCGGGTGTATTGACTGTAGACCCTAACTTATGGTATATTGGACTAATTGGAGCAGTCATTGCAGGGGCTTTAGCTTGGAAAAAGGTACATCTTGGAGCTATTGTCATCATTACCGTGATTGTTTTGATAGCAGTTTACTTGATGGTGCCGTTTTTCCCAGTTTTAATTTAATTCTTTTATTTTTTATAAAGAATTCTCTTTTTTACTTTTTTTAATTTAATTTCCATTTTTAGTTATTATTAGTTATTATCACATAGCTCCTTATATTCACAGCTTTCACACTTTTTCAAGCCAGTTTTTACAGTAGGTATTTCTCCATCTTCAACTATTTTATTTACATTGGTCAGAACCTTGAAAAAGCTTTTTCTTGCATCAGTATCTATTATTACAGCTCTTCGGTCAGCTATTTTCAAGTAATCAATGTATGCCACTGTAACATATGTGTTGAATTCCTGTTCTATTAGAAGTGCATTAGCTATTGCTTCCATTAAATCACCATCCCAAACCCCATTCATTGGAGGATTTGATGATTTCAATGAAATTGGAAAGTAATTTCCCTTTTCAACCTCTATCTTATCTATCATTCCAATCAAATCCAGACCGATGTCTCTAATTAAATAATTATACATGCTAGTTGGGAAAAATAGGTTTTGGATTTCACTTCCGTCCCTATCAAGAACTTTCATGGTTTGGGACACTTTTAGAGAAAGTATTTTGAGATTTAGGTCAATTTCACTCACTAATTCCTTTTTCAATTCATTTAGATTATCATTCTCTTCTTCTTTCTTTTCCTCATCAATGAATTCTATATCCTCATCCTTTTTCAAATTTCTTTCCTCGTTTTCTTTATCAGTTATCTCTTCGATAATTTCGAATGTTGTTTTGATTTGATTGTTTATTCCAATTGCAAGTCTCTTTTCTATTTCATTCTCATCCATGTCCTTTTTAACATGTCTTAAGTTTTTTTGAAAGATGTCTTGTATATCAATTCTAAGATCCTTTAGTGTTTTTGAGATAAAGT